>CACXDT010000246.1 GCA_902766405.1 Oscillospiraceae bacterium | reverse complement strand
GGCACAAAACACGTCTCATGCAGTCTCCGACGCGCCTTCGGCGCTATAAAACGCTTTTATAGCGTTTTATGGGAGACTAGTATGAACAGCTCCCCTGCCATGTCCTCTATCTATAAAACAGTTGGACGATTCCGTAAAAAGCGCGAAATCGTCCAACTGTTGTTGTATGAAAGGTTTTCCCGCGAGCGGCGGCCGCCCCCCTACAGGCGCGGTGTTGCCATAACTGAGACGTTTGTCCGCAAATTCCTGTTAGGGCGAAGGGGATCGAACCCCTTCGCCCTACGCCTGCGGTTGGCCGCCCTGCGGACGCGGTCCCTTCGGGCGGCGGTGCCGATAGGGCCGGGCGGATTTTTTCGCGCCCTCAGCAGAAGCATCGGCCTTCGGTTCGGCGCTTTTGCCATCCGGCGCGGCCTTTGTGGCCCCCTGCTCAAGCTTGACGGGCTTAACGGTGGCCTTGCCATGGCGGTTTTTCCCGCTGTGGCGGCTGCTCTTTCCGCCGTCTCCGTCCTCACGCGGCTCGTCGGCGCGCTTTTCGACGGGCTTATCCTGGGGCTTCTCCGCGCTCGCGCCCTGGCCTCCATTCTTTGGCTTGTTCCCCTTTCCGCGGCGGCTGCGGCGGCCGCGGCGGCGCTCGTTTTCGCCCTCCTCCTCGCTCGGCTGGCCCTCCGATCCGTCCGTCGGAGCATAGGTGTCGCCAGCGAGCACGGCGGACAGCTGCCACTCGTCCTCGGTCTCCTCCTCTTCAGGCTCGGGCACATAGTGCAGCACATGGGGCGGCTCGCTGCCGTCGCGCGGGCGTCCGCCGGGCACGGTGCAGAGCTCGTTGGCTTTATAGACATGCAGCGTATCGTCGTTATCGCTGTCGAGACGCACCTTCACACTCTGCCGCAGGAGATTGACCTGCACCGCCGTGCCGAAGCCGTCCTTGGTCTCGACAAAGGCACCCTGCTTCGGGACGCTCTTGGTCAGATCCTCATAGGCATCCTGCTCGTAGCGCAGGCAGCACATCAGTCGCCCACAGCTTCCGGAGATCTTGGTCGGGTTCAGGCTCAGCGACTGGATCTTCGCCATCTTCGTCGAGACCGGCTGGAAGTCGTCCAGGAACTGGCCGCAGCAATAGGGACGACCGCAGATCGCGATGCCGCCGACCATCTTGGCCTCGTCACGCACACCGATCTGCCGCAGCTCGATGCGGTTGCGAAAGATCCCGGCGAGATCGCGCACGAGGTCGCGAAAATCCACACGGCCGTCGGCCGTGAAGAAGAACGTGATCTTATTGCCCTCAAAGCTGCACTCCACGTCTACCAGCTTCATGTCGAGCTTATGCTCGGCAATTTTTTTGCGGCAGATGGTATAAGCCTCGCTCTCGCGGCGTTTGTTGATCTCGGCAACACGCAGGTCGTCGGCCGTCGCCTTGCGGGCCACGGGGCGCAGCGGCTGCACCAGGGCGCTGTCCTCGACCTCGTGGTTGCCCTGGGTGACATCGGCCAGCTCCAGGCCCTTGGAGGTCTCGACCACGACCTTGTCGCCGCTCGCAAAGCTGAGATCACGGGGATCAAAGTAGTAGCTCTTGCCCCTGTTTTTGAATTTGATACTGATTACATTGCTCAATGTCGTTTCCTCTGCTTCGGCATCGGTAACTCCCTACCGAATTTATTTGTTGTCCTTGCTGCCGTTTAGTGGGGAGTCCACCGCCAGCAGCCCAAAAATATGTTTTACACCGGTGTTGACGCGAAGATAGTCCGCGCAGGTTCGGTTCAGACGGCCCAGCTCCAGCAGCTGCTGCCTGTTGAGTCCCTGACTCGGCCATACGCCGCTGAGCATATCCGTCAGCCTGGCGGCGACGGCGTCGTTAAAGGCGACGGCCGCGCGGCCGTCGATCCCCTCGTTGTCGCTGCACCAGCGCAGCAGCGCGCCGCGGTCGCCGGCAGCTACGGTTTTCAGATAGTCATCGGCGCGTTTTGCGCTCTCTCCGTCCAGCTCGGCCTCGCCGCGGCCGTCGTAGAGCCCGGTGCAGCGGGAGCGCACCGTCGGCAGCAGCAGCTCGGCGTTCGTGACACACAGGAAGAAACGCACGCTGCGCGGCGGCTCTTCGAGCAGCTTGAGCGCGGCGTTCTGCGCCGCTAAGTTCATTCTGTCCGCGTCGCGGAGGATATAGACCTTGCACTCTGCCTCGTTGGGCAGCACCAGCGCGTCGGCCGAGAGGGCGCGGATCTGATCGACCGTGATTTCACGCCGGGGGCGGCCCTGTGCGTCCTCCTGACGGCGGATCGTGATGATGTCGGGGTGGATGTGCGCCGCGGCCTTCCGGCAGTCGCGGCACTGCCCACAGGGCCGCGGCTCGCTGCCCGAGCACACAGCCGCCATGGCGAGGGCGTTGGCCTTCTCCATCGCCTCATCCATCGAGGCCGCGGAGAGGATACAGGCATGGGAGAGCTTTTCCTGTGCGCGCGGCATCGTTCACTCCCCCTGTTCGATCAACATAACAATTATTTTACCCTTTTTCTGTGTCTCAGTCAACAAAAAACTTGGGCGTTGTCTCAGCCCTATGATCCGTTTATGATAATGTCTCAATAAACCACAAATGAAAATGTCCCGAACAAGTGGTATCATAGCCCCGTGAAGGGGGCGGTC
>CACXDT010000245.1 GCA_902766405.1 Oscillospiraceae bacterium | reverse complement strand
GACCGCCCCCTTCACGGGGCTATGATACCACTTGTTCGGGACATTTTCATTTGTGGTTTATTGAGACATTATCATAAACGGATCATATAAACCGATACCTTTCCGCCTGTTTTTCTTGCAGGAACGGGCGGAAAGGTTTATACTGATTACTCAGTGAGCGGATCCGTACAGACTCACTGAGCTTGCCGATGATGTGATTATGATGTAAGGCAATACCGCATAATTCGGCGAGAGCGAATCCTGAGAAAATTTGCGTTCTGATGATGGCACTTTTTCGCAAGAATACTTTGTGTATTTTAAGAAAAAGTGACGAAATCAGGGCACAAATTTTCCAGGAGGCGCCGAAGACGAATTGTGCGGTGTTGCCTTAAGGGAGCCATTCCATGAAAGTTTGTCTGCTGAACGATTCCTTCCCGCCGGTGATCGACGGGGTCGTCAATGTGGTTATGAATTATGCGGATTATCTGAGGCGGGATCACGGTGCCGAGATCGCGGTGGCAACGCCCCGCTATCCCAACACGGATTACAGCCAATATCCCTATACGGTGGTGCCTTATCCCAGCCTTGATGTCACGGCGATCACCAGCGGCTATCGCGCGGGCGTTCCCTTTGCCGAAAAGGAGATCGCGGCCCTGAGTGCGTTTGCGCCGGACATCCTGCACGCGCACTGCCCGGCCTCGGCGCTCGTGTTGGCACGGATCCTGCGCGAGAGGACCGGGGCACCGATCGTCTTCACCTACCATACAAAATATGATATCGATATCGCCCGTGCTGTGAAGAGCAGGCTTGTCGCCCATGAGGGCGTACGGGCCATGGTCAGCAATATCGAAAGCTGCGACGATGTCTGGGTGGTCAGCCGCGGCGCCGGCGAGAGCCTGCGGGCCCTGGGCTTCCAGGGGGATTACCGCGTGGCCAATAACGGCGTGGACTTCGAACGCGGCCGCGTGGACGCGCAGACTGTCGCCAAGGTCACCGCGGACTACGACCTCCCGAACGGCGTGCCGGTGTTCCTGTTCGTCGGGCGGCTGATGACCTATAAGGGCCTGCCGCTGATCCTCGACGCGCTCAGGCAGCTGAATGACGACGGTGTGGATTTCCGCATGGTCTTTGTCGGCAAGGGCGCGGACCGCGAGCTGCTGGAGAATACAGCCCGCTCCTATGGCCTGATGGGCGGAGAGGGGCCGGACAAGGTGATCTTCACCGGCGCCGTCTATGACCGCGACGTGCTGCGCGCCTGGAATACCAGGGCGGATCTGTTTTTGTTCCCCTCCACCTTCGATACCAACGGCCTTGTCGTCCGCGAGGCAGCCGCCTGCGGTCTGGCGAGCGTGCTGATCGAGGGCTCCTGCGCGGCCGAGGGGATCACTGACGGCCGCAACGGCTTCACCATCGAACAGACTCCCGAGGCCATGGCGGCGCTCTTAAGGGAGGCCGTGAAGGATCTCAGCCATCTGCGCGAGGTGGGGCAGAACGCCATGGATGAGATCTATCTATCCTGGCGCAGCTGCGTTGCCGATGCCTACGAGCGCTACCAGATCGTGCTGGAGGAGAAGAAGCGCGCGGCCCTGCCCAGGCGGAAAAAGGAGCTCAGCGACTATCTGGTGGCGCTGACCGCCCGCAGCATGGGCGAGCAGGAGAAGCTGCGCCAGATCCGGCGCGAGCTGTTTGACGACTTTAAGGAGACCGCCGTCGGCATGATGGAGAACTTCCAGGAGCCGGCAGGCCTCGAGCGCCTCTGGCATTCTATGAGTGAAAATCTCCAGGAGGGTCTGGACGCGCGCCGGAGCGGCGAGGATCCGGGGCGCGGAGAAAACTGACCGGTTGTATTTGTCACTATGCAAGGCGGCAGATTTGTGTTATAATAATCAAACGATACCCTTCTTTTGACGGAGGAAATCTATGAGTATAGACAGAGAATACGACGAACGCAGTACGCGAGGGAGCGCCAACGGCGCACGGCAGCGACAGGGAGCGGCTCCCAGGCACAGAAAGCAAAAGCTGCACAGGGGCAGCGCACTGCTGACTACGGCAATCGTACTGCTGATTGCCGTGGCGGTTCTCGGCCTGGTGGGCTATCACGAGGTCAGGGGGCTGCAGAACGAGGTGGATGCCCTTCAGGCCACGGCCGGGACACTCATTGACGCGGCCAGAGAGCTCGATCTCGACACGGTGAGCCTTTCCCTGAGCGACCTCGACGGTCGGCTGGGCGCCCTGGACGAGCGGCTGTACGGCACGCTGTATCTCAGCGCGGGCAATCTTGTGCCGAGTGTCGGCCGCGATATCCGTACGGGCCACAGTCTGCTCGCGTTGGCCCGGAAGGCTGTTGCCGTGGCCCAGCCGGCGATCGGAGAGCTGCAGCAGATCGGCGTTCCCGAGAAGGAGGCTCTTCGTCGCGACGATCCCGATGTGTCGGCGCTGCTCGGCTATGCCGACGGCTATACGCGGCTCTATGATACCTATTACCCACAGATCGCTGATTTGCTCGATGAATTCCTGACCATCCCGCCTTTTGAGACGGATCGCCTTGAGAATAAGATCGCGCCGTATCGGGATCAGCTTGCTTCGATCCAGAAGCTGCGGCCGTTGCTCGATCAGATCCCCACTCACCTGATCCGTGAGCTTGCCGCAGTGGTGCGCGATCATCCGATCGAGGATCTGCACGGCGAACAGGGGATCAATCTGAGACTCCTGGCAGCCTATCTCAAGGCCTATCAGGAGCTGAAGGGCGAGATCACACAGACGCTCAAGTTCGCGATGACGCTGGATGCTTCCGTTTTGGATGCCGAGCTTCTGGAACAGGTATACAGCAAGAGCACGGAGCTGCTGACGCTGATGGACGAGGCGGAGCCCTATCTGCCTGTGGCCCGGATGCTGCTGGAGAACACCGATTACGCCAACTATCTGCTGGTGGCCCAGAATACCGCGGAGCTGCGTGCCTGCGGCGGCTTTCCCGGCAATCTGACGATGCTGTCGGTTCGTGACGGATGGCTGAGCTTCGGCCATGTCGGCAGAATCTACGATATCCTTCCCTTTGTCTACCCGCAGGCGATCCAGCCGCCGCTGCTGATCAAGGAGCTCTTCGGCAGCTTCTGCCAGACACAGATCCGTGATGCGAGCTTTAACCCGCATTTCCCCTTTGTCGCGAGTGTCTGGGCTTATGCCTACGAGAACGATTTCTACCAGGGCGAGCATCTCGACGGCATTCTCTCCTGTACGCCGCAGCTGGTGCATGAGCTGGTCGGACTGACCGGCGACATTGAGCTCTTCAACGGTGTTACGCTCAACGGCGAGAATACCATGCGCTATCTGATGCACGAGGTCTATTTCCAGTATCACACGGCCGGATTTGCCAATTACAGCAAAGAGGGCAACGAGGACATGGTGTTCGACCAGGTGTTTGACCAGGTCATAAGGAATATGTTCTCCGACCTCAGCTTTGACAGGATGAGAGGTCTGCTGGATCTGATCGATCGCTGCGTGGATCAGCGCGTCATCATGCTCTGGATGGCCGATCAGACGAAGGAGCAGATCGTGATGGACGCCGGCCTGTCCGGCAGCCTGAATTATGATCCCGAACAACCGGAGATCGGGGTGTACTACAGCATCCAGGACTCCAACAAGGCCGGCTACTATGTCGATCTGGCGACGACGGTGGGGAAGGGTACACCCAATGAGGACGGTTCGGTGACCTATCCGGTCACAGTCGTCGCACGCAATACGATGACAAAGGAGGACATCGAGCTCGCCCGTTACAACGACTATAAGCTGATGGGCACCTATGATAATAATATCCTCTCGTCGATCTACTTCACATCGCCGGCGGGCGGCAGCATCAGCGAGCCGACCTGGGACATTGTCCTCCACGGACCGTCCACGTATGCGGATCTCCCGTTTTTACTGACAGCGGAGTACGAGGGACTGACCTTCTATTATCACCGGGCCTTTTTCCTGGTGCCCGGCGAGGAGCTGACCTTCCAGTACACTGTGACTACCGCTCCCGGCGTCAGCACAGTGCCGACCCTCAGCCAGACACCCACCTGCACGAATTACAGATGATGCCTCTCTCTGAGGGGGCGTCTTAAAACCGGATGCGCTGAATATACAGCAGCGAAATGTCGGAGCCGCCGTAGGGGCCGACGCCTTCGGCGGCCCTTGCGGAAAAACCAAAATATTTGAACAATTGTGGGCGAATACGTATTTTTTCGGTGCGTATTCGCCCAAAATTGTAACAAATAGATCCGGGCTGCCGAGGGCGCCAGCCCCTACGGTCGTATTGGGCATAGAGCCGTTTATTTCAACTGCCGATACTTCTGAGACAACGCCTTATTCAAAGGAAAGATTGAAAATAAGAGGAAAAGCTGATAGAATAACAGACGACAGATTCTGCACGACAAAGACAGACGGAGAAACGCCATGAACTATGAAACGGAACATATGAAAAACGATCCGCAGCGCGAAGACAGGGCGCGCAGGAGCGCACCGGATCGCCGCGCAACAGCGGGGAGCGCCGATCGTGCGCACAGCGTGAAGCGCCGGCGGCCGAGAAAAAAGAAAAGGAGCCTGGCGCCCGGAATCATTGTGCTTGTCCTGATTGCCCTGCTCGGGCTGCTCGGCATCGAGGCCATGTCCGCGCTTTCCGAGGCCAAGGGCATGGTCTCGGATGTCGACAGAATGAAAGAGGAGCTATCAGCAGTGGCTGCCTGTGCGCTGAATGGAGATCCCGACGGCGCCGACATCGCGCTGGACCGTGTCGATGAGATGGCGCGGCGTGACCGCGCGACGCTCTCAGAGCCGCTGTTTCGCATCGGCGGTCTGTTGGTTCCCCCCGCTGGGGCCGATTTAAAGACGGCTGACAGTCTGCTCGAACTGGTGCAGAGAGCCACAGCGCTGGCCCGACAGCCGCTCGAGGAGCTCCCGGCACTACTGGAGGGAGAAGCGCTGGCGACGGACAGACTCGACCGGGCGCTCGATCTGTTCGATACGCTCTCGCCCGAGCTGCTCTCACTCGCAGATACCTTCATTATGACACCGGATTTTCAGCTCGAGCAGCTGAAGGGAAGGCTGACGCCCTATCAGACCCAGATGGCCGCGCTCCGGCAGACGCTGAGCGTCGCGCAGGAGGGCTCTGCGCTGGCACGACCGCTGCTGCGCCAGGTCGAGGACATCGGGCTGCCGGACAGTGAGATGTTGACCGATCCTGAGGCCCTGGCCGCAAAAGGGCTCGCGCTTCTGGATCTGTACGACAGCGCCTGCCCCCAGATCACGGACTGGGCCGGCCGCATGGAGAGCGCGCTGGCGCCCGCAGGTGAAACACTGCAGAGGGATTGGCACCGTATGATCTCGCTGCTGCCGCTCGGCCAG
>CACXDT010000244.1 GCA_902766405.1 Oscillospiraceae bacterium | reverse complement strand
GCATAGGGCATGTAATTCGTCTCCAGCGTCTCAGTGATCGGCTGCTCGACGACCGCGGCCTTCAGGCCGAGGACGTTCGGATTGTTAACTCTTTTCGCTTCGGTTTCTTTTTTCTTAGCCATTCGTTCTACTTACCCTTTGCATCATGAGAGATCCGCGAGATCGAGATACTGCGCGCCGAATTCGGCGATATGGTTCTTGCGGCCTTCGAGATTGTCGCCCAGCAGCAGCTCAAAGACCTCGCTCATATGCGCGGCATCCTCGGGCATGACCTTGATAAGACGGCGGGTCTCGGGGTTCATGGTCGTCATCCACATCATATCCGGGTCGTTCTCGCCGAGACCCTTGCTGCGGTTGATCGTCGCCTTGGCGCCGTTCAGGCCGGCGACAATGTCGTTTTTCTCCTTGTCGGTGTAGGCAAACCAGGTTTTGCCCTTGCTCTCGATCTCGTACAGCGGGGATTCCGCGATATAGACGTAGCCCTCGCGGATCAGCGTGGGCACAAGGCGGTAGAGCATCGTGAGGATCAGCGTGCGGATATGATAGCCGTCGACGTCGGCGTCGGTGCAGATGATGATTTTGTTCCAGCGCAGGTTGTTGAGATCGAAGTTGGACAGATCCTTGGTGTGCTTGTCCTTGACCTCGACGCCGCAGCCGATGACCTTCATAAGGTCGGTGATGATCTCGCTTTTGAAGATGCGGACGTAGTCGACCTTGAGGCAGTTCAAGATTTTGCCGCGCACCGGCATGACGCCCTGAAATTCGGCGTCGCGCGAGAGCTTGACCGAGCCGAGAGCCGAATCGCCCTCGACAATGTACAGCTCGCGCCGGTCGAGATCGCGGCTGCGGCAATCGACAAACTTCTGCACGCGGTTAGAGATGTCGATCGAGCCGGAGAGCTTTTTCTTCATGCCCTGGCGGGCCCGCTCGGCCGTCTCGCGGCTGCGCTTGTTGACGAGCACCTGCTCGGCAATGCGATCGGCCTCGGGCTTGTTCTCGATAAAATAGATCTCCAGCTGTTCCTTGAAGAAGTCGGTCATGGCCGTCTGGATAAAGCGGTTGGTGATGGACTTCTTGGTCTGGTTTTCGTATGAGGTCTGGGTCGAAAAGCAGTTCGTGACCAGGATCAGACAGTCCTGCACGTCCTGGAACTTGATGGCGCTCTCGTTTTTCTGGTATTTGCCCAGTTTTTTGATGTAGGCGTCGACGGCATAGGTAAAGGCGAGCTTGGCCGCCTTGTCCGGCGCGCCGCCGTTTTCGAGCCACGAGGAGTTGTGGTAGTACTCGATGGCCTGGGTCTTGTTCGAGAAACAGAAGGCCGCCGAGATCTTGACCTTGTAATCGCCCTTGTCCTCGCGGTCGCGGCCGCGCCGCTCGGCGGAGATGAAATAGGGGGCTGTCAGCGCGCCCTCGCCGGCAAGCTCGCGCACATAGTCGGTGATGCCGTTTTCATAGCAGTAATCGACCGTTTCGAAGCTCTTGCCGTGCTGCAGTTTGAGCCGGAATGTGATGCCCGCGTTGACGACGGCCTGACGGTGCAGCACGTCGCGGAAATACTCCTCGGGGATCGCGATATCGGTGAAAACCTCTAAATCCGGACGCCAGCGGATCGTGGTGCCGGTTTTTTTGCGGTCGGCGTCCTCGATCTGCAGCTCCTGTCCCTTCTTGCCGACGACCTTCCCCTTTTTGAAATGGAGAGAATACTTTTTCCCGTCGCGCCAGACTGTCACGTCCATATACTCCGAGGCGTACTGCGTCGCGCAGGAGCCGAGGCCGTTGAGACCGAGGGAGAATTCATAGTCGCCGCCGGCGTCGTTCTTATACTTGCCGCCGGCGTAGAGCTCGCAGAAGACCAGCTCCCAGTTGAAGCGCTTCTCGACGGGGTTATAGTCCATCGGGCAGCCGCGCCCGAAGTCCTCGACCTCGATGGAGCCGTCCTCAAAGCTCGTCAGCGTAATGAGATCGCCGTAGCCCTCGCGGGCCTCGTCGATGGAGTTCGATAATATTTCAAATACCGCGTGCTCGCAGCCGTCCAGCCCGTCCGAGCCAAAGATCACGCCGGGGCGCTTGCGCACCCGGTCGGCGCCCTTGAGCTGGGAAATGCTGTCGTTTCCGTACTGTTCGCTTCGATTTGCCATGCTTATTTTGCCTTTCTCGCACAATGATCCATGATATCAAACGCAGTATAGCGCAAACCTCACAAAAAAGCAAGCTTGCCGGCCAAAAAGAGAAAGCTAAGAAAGGCGTTGTCTCAAAATAAACGGCAGTTGGTATAAACGACACCAAGCTCAAATACAAGCGTAGGGGCTGGCGCCTCCCCTGCGGGGACTACGCGGGCAGCAAGCTGCCCTTGGTCGCTCGACAGCCCGGCAGCAT
>CACXDT010000243.1 GCA_902766405.1 Oscillospiraceae bacterium | reverse complement strand
GAAGTTCGGCATGTACAGCACCAGCTGGATCTTCTGCTTGGCGCTCTTGGAGAGGATGCGGTTGAGCAGGAAGGCCAGCAGGATCGGAGCCGGGAAGCCCCAGAGCAGGCCAAACACGCTCAGCTTGAGGGTATTCATCAGGTAGCGCATGAAGTCCGGGGACGACAGGAAGCGCTGGAAGTGCTCGAAGCCGACCCACTCGCTGCCGAGAATCCCGCGGAAGGGGTTGTAGTCCATGAAGGCGATCAGCACACCGCCCATCGGGACATAGCGGAAAATGATGGTCAACGCGAACGCGGGCAGCATGAACAATACATAGAGCTGCCAGTGCTGGCGGATATAGACCAACGTATTGTGCATTTTGCTCCCGCCGCCCTTCACGGCGGCAGCATTTGCCGGGGCCTTGCTCATAAAATTCCTCCTCTTTTCTTCTTCGGTGAAAATGCAGCAGCCAAGAAATTGTGCATTTGCACCGTTTGGCGGATTTATCGAATTTATTTTAGCATTCCACTTCATTTATTGTCAATACATATTTCACAGATACGAAACATTTGGCGGTATTGTTCAAATTGCTCGAACAAAAACCGTCAGGCTGCACAAAACCGGAACTTTACATTTGCACAATCCGACCATATGAGCGCGCCGGGTATTTTATTTGACATTCTCTTTTACCCTATGGTACACTATAAACACAAATATGATAAAGAAAAGACGGATGTATACCTATGCGAAATAAGGTCACCATACAGGATATCGCGGACGCCCTGGGCATTTCCCGCAACACGGTTTCCAAGGCCATCAACAATTCCGGGGGGCTCGCCGACGCAACAAGAGATAAGATCCTGCAAAAGGCCGTGGAGATGGGCTATAAGCAGTTTTCCTATATCAGCGCTGCCGCCTCCGCTGCCCGGGACGCAGCGCCCGAGACGCCCGCCGCCCCTGCCTTTCAGGGCGAGATCGCGCTGTTTACGACGGTATTTCTGACAAAGCCCCACTTTGCCTCGCTGATGCTGGACACCTTCCAGCAGGAGATTTTGCAGCTGGGCTACATGATGAACACCCACCGCGTCACCGAGGCGAATCTGCGCGACGGAACGCTGCCGATCACCTTCCGCGCAGAACAGGTCAAGGCCATCATCTGCATCGAGATGTTCCATCGAGAATATGACGAGATGGTCTGCGGCCTGGGCTATCCCGTGCTGTTTGTCGACGGGCCGGCCAAGCGCGGCGGCTATTCGCTGCCGGCCGATCAGCTGTATATGGACAACAGCACCGAGATCTCGCGTTTTATCCATGACGCGATGAAAAGGGGCGAGCGGCGCATCGGCTTTATCGGCAACCCGTACCACTGTGAGTCCTTCTATGAGCGCTATCTCGCCTTTGCCTACGCGCTGCAGATGGAGGGCGGCACCGTGGACGAGCGATTCTGCATCCGCTACAACCACACCGACGAGATCGTCAATCAGCTGTATACGCTCGACGAGCTGCCGGATCTCTTCATCTGCGCCAACGACTTCGTGGCCGGCGACGCGATGCGCGCGCTCTTCTCCCTCGGCAAGACGGTTCCGGAGGACGTGCGGATCCTCGGCTTTGACGACTCTACGGAGTCGCGGCGCAGCCGCCCCACAATGAGCAGCATCCATATCCACACGCAGATCATGGCCAGCGAGGCCATACATCTGCTGATGAGCCGCATCCGGGAGCCCTCGCTCCCGTTCCGCACGGTATATACCCAGACAGAGCTGATTGAAAGGGAGTCCACACAACGCTGATATGAAAATCTTTTCTTATGACAGCAAATTCAGCCAACTGCTGCTGAAGCTATGCTACGCCTGCTATCTGAATCTGCTGTGGCTGGTCTGCTCGCTCCCGATCGTCACCGTGGGCGCGTCCACCACAGCGCTGTATTACAGCTGTCTGAAAATCGTGCGCGATGAGGACAGCCATGTCGGCGCGTGCTTTTTCCGCTCATTTCGCGAGAACTTCAGGCAGGCCACGGCGCTCTGGCTGATCCTGCTGGGGCTCGGGCTGTTTTTAGCGGGCGACGGGTACATTGTCTACCACCTGCGCCAGAGCGCCGAGGGGGCCATGACCGTGGTCTGGACGCTGATCCTCGCGATGGTGATCGCGGGGGCCATCGTGTATGTGATCGTGCTTGAGTACGTCTTCCCGCTGGTTG
>CACXDT010000242.1 GCA_902766405.1 Oscillospiraceae bacterium | reverse complement strand
GTGCGGGCATCGGCAAACATGAACTCCTGGTAGACCATCCATCCCTCGGGCATGGCGGAATACAGCTCGTCGAGCATCCACATGCCGTTGTACTCGATGACCACGCGCTCGGCCCGGGTCTCGCGCGCAGAACGGGCCAGGTTCTCCTGCGTCAGCTCGCTCTTGTCCTCCAGCACGCGGATCTGCACGCTGTCGTCGGCAAACTGGTCGGGGGCGTATTCCTCTTCGCCCTCCTCGCACACCAGCAGGAGGGTACGCTCCCCGTTGCAGAAGCGCCGGTCCTCCAGCGTCTCCTGGATGAATTTGGTCTTGCCGCCCTCGAGAAAGCCCGTGAACAGGTACACCGGCACATCCCGGGGGGCGCTGCGTCTGTCAGCCAAGGTTAAACAGCTCCTTCAGGGCGGATTCGTTCAGCTTCGAGCCAATCACGCAGAAGCGGCCCGTGACCGCCGCGGCGCCGCGGCGCAGGTCGATCTCGCCGGGGACATAGTCAAAGTACAGCCACTCGCCCTCGCCGGAGTCGACCAGGCCCTTCGCGCGCAGGATGACGCCGAAGCGCTCCTCGTCCTGCAAGGCGTTGAGGATATCGCGCAGCGCCTGCTCGGTGAACTTCTTCGGGGTCTCCATGCCCCAGCTCGTGAAGATCTCGTCGGCGTGGTGATGGTGATGATGGTGGTGATGCTCGTGTTCGTCGTCATCGTCATCGTCGTGATGGTGGTGGCACTCGCACTCCGGATCGTCGCACTCGTCCTCGTCGTGGTCGTGGTGATGGTGATGATGCTCGTGCTCGTCGTCATCGTCGTCATCGTGATGGTGGTGGTGGCACTCGCACTCCGGATCGTCACACTCGTCCTCATCGTGGTCGTGGTGATGGTGGTGCTCGTGCTCGTGCGCGAGCTCCTCCTTCATCTTCTCAAGGGCGTTTTGATCCATGACCTCGCGGATCTGCGCGCCGCTGAGCTGGTCCCAGGGCGTCGTGATCAGGCTGGCCGTGGCGTTGATGCCACGCAGCAGCTCGACCGCCGCGAGCGTTTTCGCGTCGTTGGTCGAGTCGGTGCGGCTGAGGACGATGATGTCGGCCGTGGAGACCTGATCGTTGAAGAACTCGCCGAAGTTGCGCGCGTACATTTTGGCCTTGTTGGCGTCCACGACCGTGACCTTGGCGCCGATGACCGCGCCATCCACGCGCTCGACGGCCTTCGCCACGTCCGAGAGCTTGCCGACGCCCGAGGGCTCGATCAGGATGCGGTCGGGGGCGTAGTCGTCCATGACCTTCTTCAAAGCCTTGGTGAAGTCGCCCACCAGCGTGCAGCAGATGCAGCCGGAGTTCATCTCGGTGATCTGCACGCCGGCGTCCTGCAGAAAGGCGCCGTCCACGGCGATTTCGCCGAATTCGTTTTCGATCAGCACCAGCTTCTCGCCGTGATAGCCCTCACGGATCAGCTTGCGGATCAGCGTCGTCTTGCCCGCGCCGAGAAAGCCGGAAAATATATCAATTCTTGTCAAGGAAATTCCCTCCATTTCATTTTTCCAACGGCACACTATATCATATATTTATGAACAAAACAAGTATCCGGCGAAAGAATTTGAGAATGAAGCTCAAATTCGTAAGAAGCTTGTCTGCTCAAATTCGTAAGAAGCTTGTCTGCACTCCGATTTTTGCCTCATTGGGGATAGACGGCTATCCCTGTTTTGTGATAGAATACGGACAGTTATGATAACACACGGATTAAAGCTAAAGTATACATTTCCTCAGGAAGACGGTTTCCGGCTCATGACAGCCCTGACTTTGAAAGCTGCAATTCGTAAAACTGTGAAGAAAAAGGGGGACCTAACATGAACAAACAGAGGTCTCAAAATCGAATGACAATTAACATTGCCGTTATCGGTGGCTTGTTAGTTGCGCTTGTCTTAATCATGACGACAGTCTGGACCGGGGTCAGTGCGCAACACGGCACAAACAAGGCGGTTCACTCTGTCAGTAATTTCTATCTCCGGGAATTGGCCGGGCGCCGTGGGCAGGTCGTTGCGTCGAATCTTCAAAGCAACATTCAGAATATGCGGGACGCGCTGGATCTGCTGGATGAAAATGACTTATACGATCTGGAGCACCTGCAGGCTTTCCAGGCCAGGATGAAAAAGCTCTATAAGGCGGAGAAATTTGCATTTGTGGATGCCAATGGACTGATTTATACCTCGCTGGGGCTGCTTGACAACATTGAGGAGTATGACTTCGACTATCTCTCGATTTCCGGCCCGGAGGTATCCATCAAGGACATCGAGAGCAAGGAGAAAAAGGTCGTGATCGCGCTTCCCATCAACCATCGGCCCTTCAACGGTCAGACCCTGGTGACCTGCTTCATGGAGATCGACATGGACGTGCTGTTGGAGGGGCTGTCGCTCCAGTCCGACGCCAATGAAGCGACCTTCTGCAATCTCTACGACAGGAGCGGTATCTCCCTCACCAACAAGGTGCTCGGCGGCACCTCCAGCGACGTAAACCTGCTGGACGCCCTCAAAGATGCCAGATTTGAAAAAGACTCCTCCTATGAACGGGTAGTGGAAGACTTTTCAGCGGGGCGGGAGGGCGTTATTACCTTCAACTATTCCGACATTGACGAGACACTGTATTATTTCCCTGTCGAGGGCACCGACTGGATGCTCACGTATCTGATCCGCGAGAGCGTTATCAGCGATCAGATCAACATGATTTCCCGGGGCATCATCATTCGCAGCCTGATCCAGAGCATCATCACCGCGCTCGTCATGCTCGGCGTATTTGCCATGCTGTTGATGCAAAACCGGAAAAACGCGAAGCTCATCCTGGACAAGGAGACGGCGGAGGCGGAGAACCGCGGCAAGCAGGCGGAATTTGAGGCGCGGCTGAAGCTCCAGGATCAGCTGTTGGCGCAGGAGCGTCAAAACGAATCCCTGACCGTCATGCACGAGATGCTCGATTCCGGCCCCTGGTTCATGGATTTCAACGAGCAGGGCCAGATGATCAGCGTGACCTGGTCGGACACCTTCCGAAGGATGGTCGGCTATACCAGCGAGGAGGACTTTCCCAACAAGCTGGAATCCTGGTCGGATCTGCTGCATGAGGAGGACAGGGACCGGATACTGAAGGCCTACGGCGACGCCATCAGCGACTATACCGGCCAGACGACCTACGATGTGGAGTACCGGCTCAGGACGAAAAACCAGGGCTGGCGCTGGTTCCACGCCATGGGACAGCTGACCCGCCGCCCGGACGGCACGCCCATCACCTACATCGGCATCTTCGTGGACATCACGGAGCGGAAGGAAATGGAGCAGACGCTGGCCCGGCAGCAGGAGACGCTTAAGATCGCGCTGGCCCAGGCGGAGGCGGCCAATGCCGCCAAGACCTCTTTCCTGTCCTCCATGAGCCACGAGATCCGGACGCCCATGAACGCCATCATCGGCCTGGACACCATCGCGCTGAAGGACCCCAGCCTGTCCGAGGAGACCCGGGACCGGCTCCAGAAGATCGGCGGCAGCGCAAAGCACCTGCTCTCCCTCATCAACAATATCCTCGACATGAGCCGCATCGAGAGCGGGCGGATGACCCTGAAAAATGAAGAGTTCTCCATGCGGGAGATGCTCGAGCAGATCAACACCATGATCAACAGTCAGTGTCAGGAAAAGGGCCTGAACTATGATTGCCGGATCATGGGCAAGGTGGAGGACTACTACATCGGCGATGATATGAAGCTCAAGCAGGTCCTCATCAATATCCTGGGCAATGCCGTGAAGTTTACGCCGGAGGGCGGGAACGTCACCTTTATGGTGGAGCCCATGACGATCTTCGAGGACAACGCCACGCTGCGGTTCATCGTGAAGGACACCGGCATCGGCATGGACAGCGACTATCTGCCGAAGATATTCGAGCCCTTCTCGCAGGAGGACGAGCACAAGAGCAACAAGTACGGCAGCACGGGGCTGGGCATGGCCATCACCAAGAACATCGTGGAGATGATGAACGGCAATATCGCCGTGGAGAGCGAGAAGGGCGTCGGCTCTACCTTTACCGTGACGGTCACGCTGCGGACCACGGATAAACAGGCGCAGGATGACCCGGAGATGCGGCCCCAGGACCTGCGCGTGCTGATC
>CACXDT010000241.1 GCA_902766405.1 Oscillospiraceae bacterium | reverse complement strand
TCGAAAGCCTGGGTGCGCTCGCGGTTGCCTTCCTTGACGCGGACGAGGACACGCACGGTGTCGCCGACGTTCATCTCGGGCAGTTCCTTCTTGGTGTACTTTTCGCTGAGAATTTGTACCAGATCCATAGTGATCCATCCTTCGTAAAGACGTTCGTATCGGAGGGCCCTGCCATGAGGCCGCGACAGCGGACCGCCTGATATTCTGTGTGAGCAATTCACACAAGCTATGGTATTTTAGCATAGATTATTTGTGAATGCAAGAGTTTTTCGCACATATTCACGCAAAAGTTTACCGGAAAACCTTCATCTCGCTGTCATACGTTTCGATCCGCGTAAATTTGGCAAAGTCCGGCGCGATTTCAGGCTCCAGCTGCCGCAGCGCATCACTGAGAAGCTCGGGGTTGAGCGTCGGCTCCTGCGCCGAGATCAGAGCCGCAACCCTGACCCCCTCCCCGACCGCTGAAAAATCGATGCTTCGGATGGCCGGACGGATGTCGGTCTCGCCCATGCCGCGCTTGGTTTTTTTCGTTATCACGATAGCATCCTGTGCGAAAAAGGATTTCAGAGCTTCCGCCATGGCTCCGCGGTCCCGCCCGTCGTATTCAAACAGCCCTTCGATCTGCAGCCACTTGATATTGGCGCACTTCAACTCGGCCTCATAGGCCGCGGTCACCTCGATCCCCTCGGGCAGAGCGGCCGTCAGCCGTCCCGGCAGCTCCGAGAGGTCGACGTCCTCCTTCAGACGAAAGTCCATCAGCTCGCAAACGCTCGCCGCGCCAACCGAGAGCGGCAGCGCGATCGAGATCTGGGGATGGGGATTGAAGCCCTCGGAGTATTTCAGCGAGTAGCCCGCGCGGGCAAAGCCGCGCTGCATGGTCTGCATCAGATCGAGATGCGAGATATAGACCGCCCGACCGGTCTTGGAAAAGCGCAGTCTCAGTTTATCCATAGCCATGTCACCTCACTCATCGCATGCCCGGCCGTGCAGCAGCCTGGCCGCGCCGCAGGCCGCGCACTGATGGCGGCAGTCCGGGCTCAGCGCCGACTGATAGGCCCGCTCACGCTCACGGATCAGATGCTGCTTGCGCACGCCGACATCGATCATATCCCAGGGCAGCACCTCGTCCACCGCGCGCTCACGGTGGGCATAGAAATCCGGATCGACACCGGTATCGGCGAAGGCCTTCATCCATCTGTCGTAGACAAAGTAATCGGTCCAGGCGTCGAGCCGCCCGCCGTCGCGCCAGACTGCCTCGATGGCGTCGGCCACCCGCCTGTCGCCGCGCGAAAGCACAGCCTCGATCAGGCTGGTCTCGGCATCGTGCCAGTTGTAAGTGACGTTGCGCGCGGTGATGCTGCTGCGCAGCAGATTGACACGCCGCAGATACTCGTCCTTCGTGATCTGCGCCTCCCACTGGAAGGGGCTGTGGGGCTTGGGAACAAACCACGAGGTGGAGACCGTGATCTTCACGCCGCGGTTTTTGTTCTTCGCGTGCTCGCGCCAGCAGTGCAGCACCTGGTTGGCCATCTCCGCGATGCCGACGATGTCCTCGTCCGTCTCGGTCGGAAGACCTAGCATATAATAGAGCTTCACCGTGTTCCAGCCCCCGGCAAAGGCGAGAGCGCAGGTGCGCAGCACGTCCTCCTCGGTGACGTTTTTGTTGATGGCGTCGCGCAGCCGCTGGCTGCCGCCCTCGACAGCGAAGGTCAGGCCGCTCTTGCGCACCTTCTGCAGGCGCTGCATGATCTCCATCGAAAAATTGTCTGCACGCAGAGAGGGCAGGCTCAGCCCGATGCTGCGCGGCTCGCAGTAGTCGAGCATCCCGTCGCAGAGGGCCGGGAGCTCCCGGTAGTCACTGGTTGAAAGGCTCAGGAGCGTCACGTCCTGATAGCCGGTGTTTTTCAGCGTTTCGATGCCCTGTCTTACCAGCGTGTCGGGCTTTTTGGAGCGGATCGGGCGATAGACATAGCCGGCCTGACAGAAGCGGCAGCCGCGCACACAGCCGCGGAAGAGCTCCAGACTGACGCGATCGTGCACCACCTCGGTCGAGGGGACGATCGGCGCCGTCGGATAGGGTACGGCGTCCAGATCCTCGACGATGCGCTTGGTGACCTTTTCCGGCGCTCCGTCCTTCGGCGTAATGGCGGCTACAGTACCGTCGTCGTGATACGTAATATCGTAGAGGCTCGGAACATAGACGCCGCCGATCTGCGCGGCCCTGACAAGAAATTCGTGCTTCGACCATCCGGCAAGCTTCGCCTCGCGCAGAAGGGTCAGGAGCTCATTGTTCATCTCCTCGCCCTCGCCCACGACAAAGAGGTCGATAAACGGGGCCATCGGCTCGGCGTTCACGGCCGCGGTGCCGCCGGCAAAAACGATCGGCAGCAGCTCCGTGCGCTCGGCTGTGCGCAGCGGCAGTCCGGCCATGTCCAGCATGTCGAGCACCGTGGTATAGGCCATCTCGTAACCGATGGAGAAGGCCAGAACGTCAAAGGCGCTCAGCGGATCCCCGCTCTCGAGCGCGTAGAGGGGGATCCTTGCCCGCTTCATCTCGTCATACATGTCGCCCCAGGGGGCGAAAGCGCGCTCGCACCACACAAAGTCGAGACTGTTCATCGTGTGGTAGAGTATGCTCATGCCGAGATTCGACATACCGATCTCGTAGGTATCGGGGAAGCAGAAGGCCAGGCGGAGATCGACCTTGCTCTTGTCCTTGATGATCTGATTGTATTCGCCGCCGGTATAGCGTGCGGGCTTCTGCACGCGCGGCAGAACACGTTCCAGACGTTTGTCCATTTTATATCTCCCTGTAAAGCAAAGCTGTAATGTCTGCGGTTATTGTATCCGATTCGGCACGGGTTTTCAATCCCCAATCTATCCCCGGGCGCGAATTTGAAAAAAGAGACCGATTATGCTTGTAAAATGCTATCTTTTCTCATATAATATCGTATACGAAATTGAAAAAATGCGTTTATGATATTGCCATGTTTTTCGGTTGCCCCGTCAGGGGCGAGCAAAACGGCAGCAGATTATAGTTAAGGCAATACCGCATAATACGTCTGCGGCATCTTCCGGAAAAACCGCGCCCTGATTTCGTCACTTTTTCTTGCAATACACAAAGTATTCCTGCGAAAAAGTG
>CACXDT010000240.1 GCA_902766405.1 Oscillospiraceae bacterium | reverse complement strand
GCTGTTCCCGACAGCGCCCAAGGCAAGACCGAGGTCGGCGACATCAACGACGTCGATCCCACTCCTATCGGCACCAACCTGGACGGCGCCGCCTCCAACGTGAAGGACGGCTCCATCGTCATCGGCGACAAGGAATTCGTCGTCCGTGAGCTCGCCTCTCAGGAGATGAAGAACAACTCCGGCGCCACTTGGGACGCCCCCACCGCCGGCAACGCCATCAACAGCTGGAGCGCCGCCTTCGGCGATCAGATCGACGTGGTCGTCTCCAACAACGACGGCATGGGCATGGCCGTCTTTAACGCCTGGTCCAAGGAGATCGGTGTTCCCACCTTCGGTTATGACGCCAACAGCGACGCTGTCGCCGCCATCGCGGACGGCTACTGCGGCACCATTTCCCAGAATGCCGACGTCCAGGCCTATCTGACTCTCCGCACCCTGCGCAACGCTCTGGACGGTGTGGACATCATGACCGGCATCAGCATCCCCGACGCGGCCGGCAACGTCCTGTCTGAGGATCTGTACTTCTATGATGAGGCGACCCGTTGCTTCTATGCGCTCAACGGCGCCGTCACCGCTGCCAACTACGAGAGCTATCTGGACGCCACTGCTCCCAACCCCGCCTTCAGCAACCAGCTGAGCGAGGCGGACGCGCCTGCGAAGAATGTCTGGCTCGACATCTTCAACTCCACCGATAACTTCCTGAACTCCACCTACCTGCCCCAGTTGCAGAACTATGACAAGGTTCTGAACCTGAACGTCGAGTACGTCAAGGGCGACGGCCAGACCGAGGGCAACATCATCGACCGCCTGGCCAACCCCGACGCCTACGAGGGCTTCTGCATCAACATGGTGAAGACCGACAACGCGGCCTCCTACATGGCCAAGCTGATGCAGTAATCCAGAAATCCATTTCTGCTCCGACCTTAGTTGTTTGAGAGGACGGGTCATCAGGAAGTCCTCTTCCTGATGACCCGTTTTTTACTGTTTCCCGATGTATATCATTTTTTACTATCCAAAGGCAGGGAAAAAGAATGGCTGAACAAGAAGTGAAAAATGTCCTGTCGATACGGGGCATGTGCAAATCCTTCGGCCGCAACCGCGTTCTCGATCACATCAACCTGGATGTGAAGGAGGGCAGCATCATGGGTCTGATGGGCGAAAACGGCGCCGGGAAATCGACCATGATGAAGTGCCTGTTCGGTACCTATCAAAAAGACGAGGGAACGATCCTGTTAAACGGCAGGGAGGTCAATTTCTCCGGTCCGAAGGACGCGCTGGAAAACGGTGTGGCGATGGTCCATCAGGAGCTGAACCAATGCCTGGAGCGCAACGTCCTGGACAATCTGTTTTTGGGCCGTTATCCGGTCAACTCTCTGGGTGTTGTGGATGAGGCCCGCATGAAAACCGAGGCGTCCGAGCTGTTCCGCAAGCTGAACATGACGGTCAGTCTCACAGCGCCGATGAAAACCATGTCCGTCTCCGCCAGGCAGATGGTTGAGATCGCCAAGGCGATCTCATACAATTCCAGGCTGATCGTACTCGACGAGCCGACCTCCTCGCTGACGATCAAAGAGGTGGACAAGCTCTTTGAGATGATGCGCAATCTGCGTGCGCAGGGCATCTCCCTCATCTATATCTCCCACAAGATGGATGAGATTTTTGAGATCTGCGACGAGGTCTCCGTCCTGCGGGACGGCAAGCTGGTCATGACCCGGCAGACAAAGGATACGAATATGAACGAGCTGATCGCCGCGATGGTCGGCCGGTCGCTCGATAACCGTTTTCCTCCGGTGGACAACACACCGGGAGATGTGGTGCTCTCGGTACAGCATCTGTCCACCAAGTTTGCGCCGAACCTGAAGGACATCTCTTTCGATGTGCGCGAGGGAGAGATCTTCGGCCTCTATGGGCTGGTCGGTGCCGGGCGCACCGAGCTGTTGGAGACGATGTTCGGTGTCCGCACCCGCGCGGCGGGCCGCGTATACTACAAGGGTCGGCTGATGAATTTCGAGAGCTCCAAGGATGCCATGGCTCACGGCTTCGCCCTGATCACCGAGGAGAGAAAAGCCACCGGGCTTTATCTTGAGGGCGATCTGACCTTCAACACGACGATCACAAATCTGCAGCACTATATGACCGGGTTCTCCCTTTCCAACGACAAAATGGTCAAGGCGACCGCCAACGAGATCAACGTCATGCACACCAAGTGCATGGGCCCGTCGGATTCCATCAGGGCGCTCTCGGGCGGCAACCAGCAGAAGGTGATCTTCGGCAAATGGCTGGAGCGTGACCCGGCGGTATTCATGATGGACGAGCCGACGCGCGGCATCGACGTCGGCGCGAAATACGAGATCTATGAGCTGATCATCAAGATGGCAAAGATGGGCAAGGCTATCATTGTGGTCTCGTCCGAGATGCCGGAAATTCTGGGCATCACAAACCGGATCGGTGTCATGTCGAACGGACGTCTCTCCGGGATCGTGAACACAAAAGAGACCGATCAGGAGGAGCTCCTGCGGCTCAGCGCAAAATACCTGTGATGGGAGGAGAAAGAAACTATGGCCAGTAATAACAGCATCCTCTCTGTACAAGAGGAACAGCGGCTCCTGGCGCCGATCGACGCTTATGTCGGAGAGATCCAGCAAAAAATCAACGCCCTGCGCGCAGACGGCACCGACAAGGTGACTGCCCTGAACAACCACATGGCGATCGTCAAGGAGAACGCCAATTACACCAAGGGCGAAAAAGCCGCGATCATCGAAGAGGACAAAGCGGCTCTTGCCAAGGCTAAAGCCGTTGAAGAGGCCAACAAAGGCGAAATCAAATCGCTCATCGCTGACGCGGTCCAATACCTCAACACGCATTACGACGCCGAGTACTACAATCCCATCGACGCTTCCTGCAAGGCGCAGAAGGAAGAGGAGGATCGGCGCTATAAAGCGGAACTCGCTGAGCTGAAGTCTGAACACGAGGCGACCCTTGCCAAGCTCAAGGATCAGGGCGAGATCAAGGACGAGAAATACGTTTTTAAAAACCGTCAGTTCGACGCCAAGCTCAAACACGACGCCACCCTGCAGGAGATCAAGGACCGTCGGCACGAGGCCTTCAGCCACCGCTACCATTTGATCGACCTGCTGCGCCTCTCCCACTTCACCTTTGCCGAAAAGCAGAAGCAGAAATGGGAGGCATACAAGTACACCTTCAACGTCAAGCAGTTCTTTCTCACGAACGGTCTGTACATAGCGATCGTCTGCGTCTTTATCCTGCTGTGCATCCTGGCCCCGGTGGTCAAGCACACGCAGCTGCTGACACTGAACAACATCCTGAACATTCTGCAGGCGGCATCACCGCGCATGTTCCTGGCGCTGGGCGTCGGCGGTCTGATCCTGCTGGGCGGCACAGACCTCTCAGTCGGACGTATGGTGGGCACGAGCATGGTGCTCGCGACGATGATCATGCACAAGGGCGTCAACACCGGCGCTCTATTCGGACACGTCTTCGATTTCACCGCTCTCCCGGTCGGTGTGCGCGTCGTGCTGGCGCTGGTGGTCTGCTGCTGTGTGACCACCGCCTTCACCACTTTCGCGGGCTTCTTTACCGCGCGCTTTAAGATCCACCCCTTCATCTCCACCATGGCGAATATGCTGATCATGTTCGGCCTGATGACCTTTGCCACCAAGGGCGTCTCCTTCGGCGCCATTGAGATGACGATCCCCCGCATGATCATCCCGAAAATCGGCAAGTTCCCGACTATCATCCTATGGGCCGTAGCGGCCATTGCCATCATGTATTTTGTCTGGAACAAGACGACATTGGGCAAAAACATGTACGCCGTCGGCGGCAACGCCGAGGCGGCCGCGGTCTCCGGCATCTCGGTGTTCAGGGTGACGATCACGGCCTTCGCGATCGCGGGCGTGCTTTACGGCTTCGGCGCGTGGCTCGAGTGCATCCGCATGGTGGGCTCCGGCTCGGCCTCCTATGGCCAGGGCTGGGAGACCGACGCCATCGCGGCCTGCGTGGTCGGCGGCATCTCTTTCAACGGCGGCATCGGCAAGATCCAGGGTATCGTCGTCGGAGTGCTGATCTTCACCGCGCTGACCTATTCGCTGACTGTCCTCGGTGTCGACACAAACCTGCAGTTCGTGTTCTCCGGCATCATCATTCTGGCCGCCGTCACGATCGACTGCCTCAAATACGTCCAGAAGAAGTAAAGCATCCTTTGCTCCATAATCTTCGAGCCGCTCTCCTGAAAGGAGTGCGGCTCTATTATATGAAGCTGGCATCAGTCAAACTGGGCCGCCCATGAGGGATCCCGATTGGCGCGAAAGCAAAGCTCGATCTGCTCTCGGGTGCATTTCTCTTCCGCAAGCGGTGGAAGCTCCTTCTCGGTAAAATAAGCGCTCCCGTTAGTCTCGATATTGTCCTCAAAGCTGCCGCCACGAGCGGCACACAGGTAAAAGATTTTTACCACGCCGTAAGCATAGGGCGGCTTGTTGTGCTTGTCCCGGTCCTGCACGGCGATCAATCGGAGGATCTCCACATCAAGACCGGCCTCTTCCTTGGCCTCTTTCCTCGTGTTGTCTGCGGGAGAGAGATTGTACTCACACCAGCCTCCGGGCATTGACCATCTGCCGTCCCGTTCCTGCACAAGAAGGATCCTGTCGTCCTGAAAAACAGCCGCCCGGGTATCGACCTTGGGCGTCTGATAGCCCTCTTCGTTACAGAACAGCCCTGTCAGTTTTTCGAGAGGGATATCTGTTCTGCTCGCCATCATTTCCGCGGCGATTTCCCGGATCCTTTGATACCGTTCCCGATCGAAGGCATCCTTCCCATACCAAAGCCCGGCCTGCGCCAGGCTTTGCAGTTCCTTCGCCCATTCTACGATCTGATCCTGCACGCTGCATCTCTCCTTTTCTTCAAATCAAATGCGTTATGCCAGTTCCCCCAGCACGGCCTCGGCGCAGCGGAGGCCGTCGACCGCGGCGGAGGTGATGCCCCCGGCGTAGCCCGCGCCCTCGCCGCAGGGATAGAGCCCGCGGATGGACGAGCGGCATTGCGCGTCGCGCAATATGCGCACCGGGGAGGAAGAGCGCGTCTCGGGCGCGGTCAGTACCGCGTCGGGCGCATCGAAGCCCCGGAGCTTCTGCCCGAGGGCCGGCAGGGAGCGCTCGAGCACCGAAGTGATGCGCTCCGGCAGCACCTCGCGCAGCTCGCTCCACCTAACGCCCGGGCGGTAGCTGGGCGTTACCGCTCCCGGCCCGGTGCTGGGGCGCTGTGCGAGGAAGTCGCCGACCAGCTGGGCGGGCGCGCGGTAGTCCCCGCCGCCGTAGCGATAGGCCGCCCGCTCGATCTCGCGCTGCCAGTCCATGCCGGCCAGCACGCCCGTACCGGGAAAATCCTCGGGGTGCAGCGTCACCAGCAGGGCGGCGTTTGCGTTCTCTCCGTCGCGCCGGGAATAGCTCATGCCGTTGGTGCACACGCCCCCGGCCTCCGAGGCCGCGGCAAACACCTGCCCGCCGGGACACATGCAGAAGGTATAGGCGCTCGTGCCGTCCGGCAGATGGACATTCAGCGAGTAGTCCGCCGCCGGGAGCTCCCCGCGCGCGCGGCCATACTGGGCCAGGTCGATATCCGCCTGCTTATGCTCGATACGCACGCCCATCGAAAAGGCCTTGGGCTCCATCGGCACGCCGAGAGCGTGCAGCCGCTCGAAGCTGTCGCGCGCCGAGTGGCCGATGGCAAGGATCAGCTGTTTGCAGGGCAGCGCCGTGCGCGCGCCGCCGTGTGTCACGATCACACCCGTCACGGCGCCGTTTTCAAGCACCAAATCGTCCATCCTGCTGCCGAAGCGGATCTCGCCGCCGAGCGAGAGGATCTCGGTGCGGATATTTCTGACCACGTCCACCAGAATATCGGTGCCGATGTGGGGCTTGGCGTCATAGGTGACGCTCTCCGGCGCGCCGTGGGCGGCGAACTCCGCGAGCACGAAGCGGATGCGCCGATCGTGTGTGCCGGTGTTCAGCTTGCCGTCGGAGAAGGTGCCGGCGCCGCCCTCGCCAAACTGGACGTTGCTCTCGGTGTTCAAGTCGCCGCCCTGACGGAAGCGTTCGACCGCCGCGGCACGGGTGTCCACATCCTGCCCGCGCTCGAGCACGATCGGCCTGGCCCCGGCGCGCGCGAGCAGCAGCGCGGCGAACATCCCCGCCGGGCCGAAGCCCACCACCACGGGCCGCGCGCAGCCCGCCGGGGCTGTGGGGATCGGATATGCCTCCTCGGCATAGGGCGCAACGCTCTTGTCCCGGATGCGGCGCAGCGCGCTCGCCTCGCTGCCGCGCAGCGCCACGGCCACGGCGCAGACATAGTGGATATCTTCCTTTTTACGCGCGTCCAGCGAGCGCTTGACAAGCCTCCAGCGCTCGATACGCCGCGCGTCGACGCGCAGCCGCTCGGCCGCCCTCTCTATAAGCGCCTCTGTCGGTTCCTCCGGCAGCAGACGAAGATCTCTGACTAAAATCATCGGCCCAGCCTCCCGGCCAGACGGCCGCTGGCCCAGGCCCACTGCAGATTGAAGCCGCCACAGTCGCCGTCGATATCAAGCAGCTCGCCGCAGACGAAGAGCCGCGGCATAAACCAGCTCTCGAGTGTCTCGGCGTTGAAGCCCGCCGTGCGGATGCCGCCCGCCGTCACCTGTGCGTGGTCGAAGCCCTCGGTGCCCGTCACGGGCAGCGTGAAGTCTTTGCAGATGGCGGCGACAGCGGCAAGCTGCCGCTCGGTCAGCGCCGCAAGCGGCATGTCTTGCGGCACCCCCGCGGCCTTGAGCAGCATCTTCCCCAACCGGTTGTGGAGCATGCCGGTCAGAAGCTCGGCGCTCTCGAGGGTCGGGAAGGTCTCGCGACGCCGGTGCAGAAGGCGCAGCAGCTCGTCCGGCGTATATTGCCGCAGAAAGTCGATATGCAGCCCCAGCCCCGCGCCGCCGGTCGCGGCCGCGCGGCTGATGTCAAAGGCCGCCGGGCCCGAGACGCCCTTTTCGGTGAACTGGAGCTCTCCCCCGCTCTCAGCCAATACAGCGTCGCCGCCGCACAGCCGCAGCGCCGTGTCGGCCCGCACGCCCTTGAGCGAGCGCGGGTAGTCTGTGCCCGTCAGCAGCTGCACCAGCGAGGGGTACAGCCCCGTACGCTTGTGGCCGAGGGGCTTGAGCAGCTCGTAGCCGTCCATCACGCCGCCGAGCTTCGCTCCGGCCGCGCCGCCGCAGGCCACGATCAAGTCGCCGGCGTGCAGCGTCTCTTCATCGGTTACGACCGCATAGCCCGCCGCCTCGCGCCGAAGCTCGCGCACCGGGCAGCCGCAGCGCAGCTCGACGCCGCGCTGCGCAAGCGCAAAGCGCAGCACGTCCACCACGCTGTTGGCTGAGTCCGACAGCGGATAGACCCGGCCCGAGGGCTCGGTCACGGTCAGCAATCCGAGCGCGTGGAAAAAGTCCAGCGTGTCGCGCGGCGTGAAGCGCGCAAGGGCGGGGGCCGCAAAGTCCCGGTCCTCGCCGTGGTAGTTTTCGATAGACGCGTGGATGTTCGTCAGGTTGCAGCGGCCGTTGCCGGTCGCGAGCAGCTTGCGGCCGACGCGGCTCTGCCGCTCAAGCAGCAGCACGCGGTTGTTCTTATCCTCGGCCGCCGTCAGCGCGGCCATCATGCCGGCGGCACCGCCGCCGATGACAATTACCTGGTTCATAGTCATCCTCTGTATAAAATATCGTTCGCTACCGGCGTGTAAAAGAGCCGCGCGACCTCCTCGGCGTCACGTGTCCGTCCGAGGATCCACATGATTTTCGCAAGCGCGGCCTCGCTCGTCATATCGTAGGCCTCGAGCACGCGGCGGTAGCCCTTGAGTCGGTGCCCCACCTGATAGATCGAGAGGTCGGAGCCCTCGTTTTGCACCTGTGTCGTTACGACGATGAATTTTCCCGCCTCGCAGGCGCGGCGCACGGTGTCAAACAGGCGGTCGTCACTGTAGGACGGCAGCCCGCCGACGCCAAAGCATTCGACCACCAGCGCGTCCTTGCGCGTCAGCAGGTATTCGAGCAGTTCGTTGTCGGTGCCCGGGATCATCTTGATGAGCCCGACGTTGTCATCGAGCGTATCGAAAAACAGCGGCCGCGGCTGCACCGCGGGCTCAATATAGGTCATCAGCCGGTGGTCGTGCAGGATGCCGAGATCGGGGTAGTTGATGCTCGAAAAGGCCGCAAAGCTCTTCGAGCAGGTCTTGCGCGCCCTGGTGCCGACGATCACGCGGCCCGAAAACACGATGCACACGCCGTGCACGCTCTCCGAGCAGGCACAGACAAAGGCGTCCATCAGATTCAGCTTGGAGTCGGTGGAGTCGTAGTTGATGGGCTTCTGCGCGCCGGTCAGGACGATGGGCTTCTCTGCCCCCTGCACAAGATAGGACAGGGCCGCGGCCGTATAGGCCATCGTGTCGGTGCCGTGGCTGATCACAAAGCCGTCGTAGCGGTCGTAGTGCTCGCGCAGCGCCCGGGCCACGGCGACCCAGTGCGACGGTGTCATGTTGGTGCTGTCGATGTTGAAAAGCTCGAGACAGTCGACCTCGGCGATTTCAGAGATGCCCGGCACATAGCGCAGCAGCTGCGCGGGCGTCAGCTCCGGGCTCAGGCCCTCCGGCGTCAGCTCCGAGGCGATCGTGCCGCCCGTGCCCAGCATGAGGATCTTTTTCATGGTTTGTTTTCCTCCTGATTCTCCGGCAGCCACACGGCGGTAAAGCGCCGCAGCGTCGGGGCGTGGCAGAACAGGGCCGCGGCGATCAACCAGAGCGCGTACCAGGAGAACATGGTGCCGCTCTCTCCCCGCAGGAGATACAGCGCGAGGCTGCCGGGAAGCAGCAGCTCGCCGAGCGACACAAGCCCCAGGCCGATCAGGGCGCGCAAAATCAGCTCGAATGCAAGCAGCGCCGTCTTCTCTCTGCGCAGGCGCGCGGCGCTGATGCTGAGGGCCGCCCAGACGGCGAGCGCGGGCGGCACCGCCGCGCGCAGCGCGTGGACCAGATAGCCGTCGCCCTCGTAGAGCACGGCTGTCGGCCCGCCGTGCACCGCTTTGAGCAGGCGCAGCGCCGTCGGCAGCAGGCAAAGCACGGTAGCCGCCCCGGCAGCAAGCCCCGCCATAAGGCCGCGGCGATATGTCCTGTCCTCGATCAGGCGCCCACCGTGGAAAGCGCGGGAGAGCGCGTGCGTGCCGGCGATGAGCAGCGCGTGGAGTGTACGCAGCACCGCCTGCCCGCGCGACAGCAGCGCGCGGTCGACGGCGGCCATCCACAGCCGCTCAAGCGTCAGGCGGCGCAGCCAGTCGACAATAAGGCCCATCACTACCACGCAGAGACAGCAGACAACGGAATAGCCCAGCAGTCGCCCGCTGCCGTACCAGTCAGCGCCATGGAACAGCGTTTTCCACAGATAACTGCGAAAAAACGGGTTTTCGTGGAACAGGTACACGCCAAAGGATCCCGCGGCCAGCCAATTGACAACGCGGCTGTGCCGGGGCTTCGATTCCGCGAAGAAGATCAGCAGCTCGGCCGAGATCGCGATCGTGACAGGGCTGTAGATCTCCTCAAAAATGCCCTGTACCGTTCCGCGCAGCAGCAGAAACAGCCACAGCACAAGAGCCGCGAACAGGTGCTGCCCCGGCCGGCCGCCGCGGGGGTAGAGCCGGATATAGCCCGCGATCAGGTAGAACAGAAGAAAGCGTCCGTAGGAGCTCAGCTGGTTGCTCGCGCGCGCCACCGTCGGCAGAAAGGAGCCCAGCAGGAACAGCACGGCGATCAGCACGCGCAGCCGCTCGCGCGGCAGGCGGTGCAGCAGCTCGTTGAGGATCGGGCTTGTCAGCATCAGGCAGACAAAGGTCGTCGGGAACCAATAGGTTCCATAGCTCAACGGGAAAAAGGCGCTGCGGAGATTTTCAAAGCGCAGCGGCGTACTCTCCGGGCAGAGGAGAAATGCGCACAGCAGAAAGATCGCGGACGAGTACAGCCAGACCTGACCCCAGAGCTTTAAGAATTTGCGCAGGGTATAGCGGCTCTCGACCATATAGTAGCCCGAGATCACGACGAAAAAGTCCACGCCCATCTTGCCGGAGGAGAAAAAGCAGCTGATGACCAGCCTGTCACGCATTGTGACGGGGATCGTAAAGCCGCTGTAGCAGATATAGTGGTGCATGACGATCAGCACGATCGCGAGCACGCGCATCAGCTCTAAGTTTGAATTTCTCTCTTTGACCCTGTCCATACCGGATTGCTGCTCCCCTAACTGTCGGATAACAGCAGTATAACACAGCTTTCTGTATAAATTCAACTTGGAATGGCTAAGGCAATACCGCATAATGCGGCAAGAGCAGATTCCGAGAAAAACCGAGTTCTGATGATGGCACTTTTTCGCAGGAATACTTAAGT
>CACXDT010000239.1 GCA_902766405.1 Oscillospiraceae bacterium | reverse complement strand
GGGCCGTCCAGGGGGCCGGCCCCTACGGCAACTCCAGCATCTCGCCACTAAAAACGCCCCGCTTCCAGTTTTGAGACAGCCCCTTTTTATCATCTCAGCCCACGCCGTGGTTGGTGCCGATCAGCAGGCCCGTCGCGCTGCGGCCGGGATAGGCATAGGCATCGACCTCGATATACATCGGCACGCCCTCCTGGTCGCCCTCAAAATAGACCGTCACAAAGGGCTGCTGCCAGAGTGAGCGGACAAGCATATCTCCCTCATACTGCACATCCTCGTAGCCATAGGGAGAGTAGTTCGTATCGCCGATCCGGTAGTCGGTGAAGCCCCAGTAGTCGCAGAGCTTCTGACACAATGCGTCGAGCGTCAGGTCATCGGGAATCAAATCAGATACGTTGTCACGGATATAGGCCGTCCCGTCGTCCCATTCGATCCCGTCGCCAACGATGGGATCGTCCTCGTCGGCTTTGGCTTCAAAGCTCACATGGTAGATTTTTCCGTTGGCCGTGTCGACCATGCAGACCACAGATCCGGTCTCGTGGTTGAGCGTCACCGTATAGTGCGGGCGCAGTATGCGGTGGTAGAAGCTGCCGCCCAGATCCTCGCCATCCATCTTGTTGGCCACGGCATTCTCCTCCGGAAACACGCCCTGCGGCTTGACGATGCCGAGCTCCTCCCAGCGCAGCAGCTCGCGCCTGGCGACCTTGATCGCCTGCTCGCTCGAGGTCAGATAGGCATTGGCCGCATAAGCCGTCACCGTCAGCAGCGAGATCAGCACCGCCGCGAGCAGCAGTGTGCGGCCGAGTTTGCGTTTTGTATGGCGGACGGCGGTTTTCTCCCCGCCGTACAGCGCCTGCACGGTCTCCTGCGCGTCATCGTCGTCCAGCGCGTCCAGCGCTTTCATGAAATAAGAACCGTTCACAGATATCCCTCCTTTTCCAGGTGCTGCCGCAGCTTTTTTCTGGTGCGCGACAGCGTCGTCCTCACCTTTCCGTCCCGGCAGCCGAGCTTCTGCGCGATCTCCGCCGTCGGCAGTGCCAGCCAGTAGCGCGCGAGGAAGATGACCCGCTCGCTCTGCGGCAGCGCCGCGAGAAAGCGGTGGAGCTCGGCGGCGAGCGCCTCGGCCTCAATACGCTCTTCCAAGCTGACTGGCGAGGCCAGACAGTCCTCCAGCTCCTCGAGAGCCGCGGTGTAGTCCGTACCGCCGCGCCTCTGGCCGCAGATCGTCCGCAGACGCGAAATGCCGGTATTGCGCACCACCTTATACAGCCACGCCGCATAGCGCAGCGGCCGCGTCGGCGGGATCGCGTTCCAGGCCTTGAGATAGCTGTCGCTGACGCACTCCTCGGCGTCCTCGCGCACGCGCAGGATGTCCAGCGCCAGCGCGCGGCAGGTACGGCCGTATTTTTTATCTGTCTCGTTGAGTGCGGCCTCATCCCGGCGGAAGAACAGCTCCAGGATCTCCTGATCCTCCATGGTATGCCTCCTTTGTTTCTATTAAAAGCGCTTTCACTCATGTTGACGCAAAAAGCCGCTGCGATGTTACAGAAAAAACCTCTGCTTTTGGTTCATTGCACAAACTAAAAGTTAGAGTCGTCAAACTTATTGTATGATCTGTCAAACTATGCTACAATATGTCGAAAACGTTTGGAAGCGCGGATCCGGTCGAAACGACGGCCGAGGCAGTGCTTCCCGGAAATACGAGGCGAACTGTATGACTCTCAGCGAGCTCCCGATCGGGAAATGCGCCACCGTCACGAGCGTCGGCGGCAGCGGCGCGCTGCGCCAGCACTTTCTCGACATGGGACTGATCCCCGGCGTCGATGTGACGCTGGTCAAATACGCGCCGATGGGCGACCCGATGGAAATCCGCATCCACAGCTTTGAGCTGTCGCTGCGTCTGGCCGACGCCGCGCAGATCGAAATTGAAAAGGTGCGCGAGCCCTCCGCCCACGTCGAGTACGCCAAAGCAAGCCCCCACACGCGCGAGGAGCACCCCGGTCTCGGCGAGGGCGGGCGCTACCACGACAAAACGGACGAGCACCCGCTGCCCGACGGCGAGCTGCTGACCTTTGCCCTGGCCGGGAACCAGAACTGCGGCAAGACGACGCTCTTCAACCAGTTGACCGGGGCCAACCAGCACGTCGGCAACTTTCCCGGCGTGACCGTTGACCGCAAGGACGGCGTGATCCGCGGCCGTGGCAACACCAGCGTGACCGACCTGCCGGGCATCTATTCGATGTCGCCCTACAGCGCGGAGGAGATCGTATCGCGCCAGTTTATCTTAGATGAGCACCCGAAGGGCATCATCAACATCGCCGACGCCACGAACATCGAGCGCAACCTCTATCTGACGATGCAGCTGATGGAGCTCGGCATCCCGATGGTGCTGGCGCTGAACATGATGGACGAGGTGCGCGATAACGGCGGTTCGATCGACGTCAACCGCATGGAGCGCGAGCTCGGCATCCCGGTGATCCCGATCTCGGCCGCGCGGAACGAGGGCATTGACGAGCTGATCGACCACGCAATCCACGTGGCCAAGTACCAGGAGCCGCCCTCCCGGCAGGACTTCTGCTCGCCGGACGAGAAGGGCGGCGCCGTGCACCGCTGTCTGCACAGCATCATGCACCTGATCGAGGACCACGCCGCCGCCTCGGACATCCCGGTGCGCTTTGCCGCGGCGAAGCTGGCCGAGGGGGACGAGCGCGTCATGGAGCGGCTGCAGCTCGATCAGAACGAGAAGGAGACCATTGAGCACATCCTGCTGCAGATGGAGCGCGAGTGTGGGCTCGACCGCGCCGCCGCGATCGCGGACATGCGCTTTTCTTTCATTGAAAAGGTCTGCCGCGCCTGTGTCAAGCAGCCGCGTGAGAGCGCCGAGCGCATCCGCAGCGGCCGGATCGACCGCTTTCTGACCGGCCGCTATACGGCGATCCCGGCCTTTATCGGCATCATGGGGCTGATCTTCTATCTGACCTTCAACGTGATCGGCCTGTGGCTGCAGGATCTGCTGGCCGCCGGCATCGACGCACTGACGGCCGCGGTCGACGCGGGGCTTGTCGCCGCAAACGTCAACCCCGTGCTGCGCTCGCTGATCACCGACGGCATTTTCAACGGCGTCGGCACCGTGGTGAGCTTTGTGCCGATCATCGTGGTGCTGTTCTTCTTCCTCTCGATTTTAGAGGATTCCGGTTACACGGCGCGCGTCGCGTTCATCATGGACAAGCTGATGCGCAAGATCGGCCTCTCAGGGCGTAGCATTGTACCGCTGCTGATCGGCTTTGGCTGCACGGTCCCCGGCGTGATGGCCAGCCGCACACTGCCCTCTGAGCGCGACCGCAAGCAGACGATTTTGCTGACGCCGTTTATGAGCTGTTCGGCCAAGGTGCCGATCTACGCGTTTTTCACAGCCGCTTTCTTCCCGCGGCACGGGGCGCTGGTCATGATCTCGCTGTACGTCATCGGCATCGTCGTCGGTATTCTGACGGCCTTTGTGCTGAAGAAAACCGCCTTTCACGGCGAGCCCGTCCCCTTTGTGATGGAGCTGCCGAACTACCGTATGCCCGGTGCGAAGAATGTGCTGCGGCTGCTGTGGGACAAGGCGAAGGACTTCCTGCAGCGCGCTTTTACGGTCATCTTCATCGCCACGATCGTCATCTGGGTGCTGCAGAGCTTTGATTTAGGCTTTAATCTGGTCGAGGACTCGTCAAAGAGCATTCTCGCCGTTGTTGCCGGGTCGGTCTCGCCGATCTTCCGCCCGATGGGCTTTGGCGACTGGCGGGTATCCACGGCGCTGATCTCCGGCTTCATGGCCAAGGAGAGCGTTGTGTCCACGCTCTCGATGCTCTACGGCAGCACCGGGGCGCTGACGGCGGCGCTGAGCGGCGCATCGGCCTTTGCGCTGCTGGTGTTCTGCCTGCTGTACACGCCCTGCGTCGCGGCGGTCGCCAGTGTCAAGCGCGAGCTCGGCGGCAAGTGGGCCGCGATCGTTGTTCTCGAGCAGTGCGCGATCGCCTGGGTCTGCGCGTGGGTCAGCTATCTGATTGCCAATCTGATCATCTTTTGATGAGGCAGTGGTTATCCTCATCAGGTTTTCATTGTGACAGCGTAGGGGCGGCTATCAGCCGCCCGGCAGAAAATATGCATATGAGATAAATAGTTGAGCGCATTCGTATCACAGGTACGAACGCGCCCAACTTTTTCATGCTTCAGATCGTTCCGCGCGGGCGGCAGATTGCCGCCCCTACACCAAAATCAGCTTCTTTTCTGCTGTTGCAATCTGCCGTCCAGGTTTTATCAGGAAACAGTATTGCCCCAATAGGGGTAGACGATACTCCGGCAGACCTCTTCGGCGGTATCCCGGCCGCAGAGCTTTTCGATCACGGTCAGGGCCGTCGGGATCGTGCCGCCGAGACCGTTGCCGGTGACGATCAGCCCGTCGTCGACGGTCGGACCCTCGCGGTACTTGTCCCCCAACAGCTCCTTCATCCCGGGGAAGCAGGTGGCGACGTGCCCCTCGAGCACGCCGTAGTGCTCCAGCACGGTCGGTGCGGCGCAGACGGCGACAATGAGCTTTTGCTTGTCCGCAAAGCTGCGGACGAAGGCCCGCGCCTCCTCGCTGTTTTTGAGATTCTCGGCCCCGCGGCGGCCGCCGGGCAGCACGCAGACCGTGAAGTCGGCGCTGTCGAGCTCGGAGAGGCGCTTGTCGGCCTTGACCTTGATCTGGTGGCTGGTACGCACCTTTTTATGCTCGGTGATCGAGGCGCTGACGACCTCGAGCCCGGCGCGGCGGAACAGGTCGATAAACAGCAGGCCCTCGCACTCCTCAAAACCCTCGGCCAGTAAGACAACGATTTTTTCCATTTTGATTACTCCTGCTCACATAGTATATTGAAAAATGCTTTTCCTGCGCTAACGGGAATTCAATACGCAAGGACAATTTGCGAGGATGTTTTATTCTTTCGACGCCATACCGGCGGTGGCCTTCCACCTCATCAGTCACTTCGTGACAGCTTCCCCTCAGAGGGGAAGCCATATCAGCCGGTCGTCAGCTTGTAAAGAATTTCATTTTTCAGAAAAGGCGTTGTCTCAAAATAAACGGCAGTTAGTATAAACGACACCAAGCCCAAATACAAGCGTAGGGGCTGGCGCCCTCGACAGCCCGGCAGCATCATGGATGTATTTGTTGC
>CACXDT010000238.1 GCA_902766405.1 Oscillospiraceae bacterium | reverse complement strand
TACTTTGTGTATTTCAAGAAAAAGTGACGAAATCAGGGCACAAATTTTCCAGGAGGCGCCGAAGGCGGATTGTGCGGTGTTGCCTTAATGCTGTGTTCAAAAATAGCGGCTCTCGCTTTTGGGCTCGGTATCGCCCTCGCCCTGGGAGGAGACCAGATCCACATTATCGGGAGAAATGAAATAGGTCTTGGCCGAGACCGGCGTGATCTTGCCCTGCAGGGCAAAGGTGATGCCGGACTGGAAATCCAGCAGACGGCGGGCTGTCTCGGTGGGCAGGCCCTCGAGCGTCATCACAAGGGAACGCCTGTTCTGCAGGTGCTGTACCAGTTCGCCGGCGTCGTCAAAGGTCTTGGGGTTGAACAAAATCACCTGTGTGTCGCTGCCGCCGAAGTTCACCGTCCGCTCACGGCGGGGTGTTCTGGGCTGCTTTGGCGCGCGGCGTGTGCCCAGTGCGCTCAATGCGCCGAACAGGCCGCCGCCCTCGTTGCCCGGCCGGGCTGTCGGGCTCTCCTGTGCGGGCTCGGGCGCGGCCGAGGCGTTTGCGCCGAAGGCGTTGTCAAAATTGATCTGCTCCTGAACAGCGGTTGCGGCGGTCGGTGCCGGACGGGCGGGCGTCTCCGCTCCCTCGAAAAAATCGTCCTCGTCGTCGTAGGGCTGCGTCAGCTTTTTGAGTTCGTCCATGAAACCCATGGCCTTACCTCCGTCGTGCGGTAATAAAGGAAGTCTACGGTTTTTCGGGATACCGGCGCTCGCCGAAGATGGCCGTGCCGATCCGCACAATGTTCGCGCCGCAGGCAATCGCGGTCTGAAAATCGTGGCTCATACCCATAGACAAAAAATCCATATGTATATTATCGTATTTTTTGCGCGCATTGTCAACAAAAAGCTTTTCCATTTGTGAAAAAAAAGGTCGGTTGCTGTCGACACCCCGGCTGACCGGGGGGATGGCCATCAGTCCGCGGACACGCACCGCGGGCAGTCTGGCGGCCTCTTCGAGCGCGTCCGGCAGCATTTCAGGCAAAAGGCCGGACTTCGAATCCTCCCGACCGATGTTGATCTCGAGCAGAACGTCCTGCACGCACTGCTTTTTCTGTGCGCAGCGGTCGATCTCGCGCAGCAGCTCCACACTGTCCACACTGTGGATGAGCTCGCAGAGGCCGACGACCTGGCGCGCCTTGTTCTTCTGCAGGTGTCCGATGAAGTGCAGCCGCGCCCCCTCATAGGCGTTCTGTCTGTGCTTTTCCAGCATCTCCTGCACGCGGTTCTCCCCACAGACCGGCACACCCGCGCGGATCGCGCGCTGCACACGCCCGGCGTCGTTCATCTTCGAGGCCGCCACCAACAGGATCTCGGCCGGGTCGCGCCCGGCGACGCGCGCCGTCGCGGCGATCTCCTCTTTTATTTTATGTACATTTTCTTCAATATCCATCATATTCTATTCTCTTTTCAAACGGATGTAAAAACGCCGTATCGCGTGGGCGGCTCTCCTCTGACGGGCGGCCGCAAGGGCCGCCCCTACATGTTTTTCGAGCATTTTACAGTTTTGAAGGATTGTAATTCGTAATTATTCTGTCCAACCTAATCAGGGGGAGTTTAGAGGGGCACTCCCCTCTGATTTTTCGCCTCGGAAGGCGAAAAATAAATTCAAAAATGTTTTTTCCGGGGACATGCGCCTCGGAAAAAACTCTTTACACCCCGCAAGTGTGCGAGGCGTCTCCCGCAAGCCGAGTGCGCGCAGCGGGGTGCTTCCCTTCTAACTTTTTAGTCCCGTAAGGGACTGAAAAGTTATTGTACCAGCTCGGCCGTAGCCGTCTGCCAGTTCCAGTAGTTCCACCCGGTCGTCAGCCGGAAGGTGACGGCGCGCACGCCGTCCTCGCTGTCGGTGACCGAGACGACCTCGGCACGCCAGGGGTTGACCTGCTCGGGAAAGCGCAGATCGACCACGCTGCCCGGGCGCAGCCCCCAGCTGTCGTCGGCCAGGGCCTGGAAGTGCCAGTCGTAGCCATAGATCAGCCGTCCGCCCTGCTTCTCCGCGGCCTCCACGCCCTCGCGCAGCACGGCGCGCAGCGCCGAGGCGCTCTCGCACGGTGCCAGGGACTCGGCCGTGCCGGAGACGTAGATCGCCGAGCGTCCCAGCCGCCGGCCGTTCGGCAGCTGTGTCCCCGCGCGCAGCCGCGAGCCGTCCGGCCTGTCGAGCGCAGGGCAGCTCTCCTCGTTTCTCAGCACCAGCCCCTGCAGCACCGGGGCCGGCGCGGCCATGGCCGGAACCGCCGTCGGCTCCGGGAGCCGCTCGAGCGAGCCCCGGAGTCCGGCGGCGGCATAGGCCGCCACACACAGAAACGTGAGCGCGGAGAGCAGACGGTAATAGCGCCGGGGGCGGCCCATCAGGCCTCCTGCTCGAGCGGGATCGGGCGCGGCGGAACCATCGTGGAGATCGCGTGCTTGTAGATCAGCTGCTGTTTGCCGTCGGACTCGAGCACCACGGTGAAGTTGTCAAAGCCGCGGACGATCCCGTGCAGCTGGAAGCCGTTCATCAAAAACAGCGTGACGACCGAGCGCTCCCGTCTGGCGGTGTTGAGGAAGAGATCCTGGAGATTCTGCGTTTTCTGCATATCAGCCAACTCCTTTTTCTTGGGGCGGCTGACTGCTGCTCTTCGCCGCCCATCATAGGTATTTCGTGTTTGAGTAAACGCCGATGGAATCATCGTTTACTTCACGCACGATACCCTTATGATAGGCCGCGTTCGTGTAAAAATTCTGTCGAAAGCCGGAGCGCTTTCGGAAAATCCGGCTGTTCGTCCCAGTTGATCCGCAGCGCGTCGCTGCAGCGGGAAAACCAGGTGAGCTGCCGCTTGGCATAGCGGCGGGAGGACTGCTTGATCGCCTCGACGGCCTCCGCCTGTGTCAGCTGGCCGCGCAGCGCCATGGCCGGCTCCTTATAGCCGATGGCCTGCATGGCCGTGCAGCGCTCGTCGAGTCCGGCATCCAAAAGGCGCCGCACCTCGTCGAAGAGCCCATCGGCCACCATCTGATCGACGCGCGCGTCGATACGGCGGTAGAGCTCGGCGCGATCGGCCCAACCCAGCACGATGCGCGCCGCCCCGTAGCGCGGCGGGAGGGAGCGCGTACGCTCGTCGTGCGCCGTGATCGTCTCGCCGGTCAGCTCGTAGATCTCGAGCGCGCGCACGATGCGCCGCCGATCTGCCGCGTGGAGCTTGTCGGCCCGCTCGGTGTCGACGCGCCGGAGCCGCGCGAGCATGGCCTCGCCGCCGAGCGTCTCATACGCCGCGTCCAGCTGCCGCCGCAGCGCGTCGTCGCTGTCGCGGGTGGCAAAGTCCCGCCCCGAGATCAGCGAGTCGATGTACAGTCCCGTGCCGCCGACAAGGATCGGGAGCTTTCCCCGTGCTAAGATATCCTCGCAGCACTTCGCCGCCTCCTCGACATAGCGGGCCACCGAGTAATCCTCGCCGGGGTCGGCCACGTCGAGCATATGGTGGACGGCGGCGGCCCGCTCGGCGGCCGTGGCCTTGGCCGTGCCGATATCCATGCCGCGGTAGAGCTGCATCGAGTCGGCCGAGACGATCTCGCCGTCGAGCGAGCGCGCCAGCTCGATGCCGAGCCGCGTCTTGCCGCTGGCCGTCGGCCCGCAGACCACAACGATCTTCTCCATGCTTATACGATCCGCTTGAAAAGCTTGTCGAGATCGCGTCTCGTCACGACCATCGACACCGGTCGGCCATGGGGGCAGTATTTTACCCGCCCGGACAGCACCTCGACGGCGATGGTCTCCAGCTCCTGCGCGCTCGTGTCCCAGCCGGCCTTGATCGCGGCCTTGCAGGCGACGGTGTGCAATATCTCGTCCCGTGCGCTCTGGGGATCCAGGTCGCGCCCGCGGCGGAGCTTTTCACAGATCTCCTCGAGCGCGGGCACGATGTCGGCGATGTCGATGTCGGCCGGAACCGCGCGCACGATGTAGTCGCCGACGCCGAAGGTCTCGATCTCGAAGCCGAGCTCGGCGAGCAGCGCGGCGTTTTTCTCCAGAATCTCCGCGTCCTCGCCCGAGGGGCGCCAGGTTACGGCGGTCAGCAGCGTCTGGGCCATGATCTCGTGCTCCTGCGCCTTCAGACGGTCGAAATTCATACGCTCGTGGGCGGCATGCTTGTCGATCAGCAACAGCTGATCGCCCGTCTCGACAATGATGTAAGTCTTCAGGGCCTCCCCCACGATTTTGTGGTCGGGTACCCTCAAGGTTTCCACATTTTGAACAGGGTTTTCCACATTCCGGCTGTCCGCCGAGGGCGCAACAGCCGGGATTTGCGGGGATTTTTCAGCCCTTTCAGGGGCCGCGCGCGGCGGTGTGAGGTCGATCGATGTCTGATACGCCGTCTCGCGCTCGCGCAGGGTGTCGCGCAGGGTGTCGCGCGGCGGCATCGCGGTGCGGCCGACAGCGGCCGGCGGGCGAACGACCGGCGTCCCGGCGCGCTCCGTCTTCCCTGCGGAGACTGACGGACGCACGCCATAGTTGTTGGCGCGAAAATCCTCGGCGCTCATGCTCCGGTAGAAATCCTGTTTCGGCTCGGCCTTCTGCCGCGGCGCTTCCGCGCTCCCCCGGCCCGTCACCCGGCGGGTAGAGGCACTCAGCTCGACACCGGCGGTCCGGTCCTCGCCCCGGAGGGCCGAGAGCACCGCATAGTGCACCGCGTCAAAGACCTTTTTCTCATCGGAAAACTTGACCTCGACCTTGGCCGGGTGGACGTTCACATCCACCTGCGCACAGCTGATATCGAGATACAGCACACACGCGGGGTAGCGCCCGACAAGCAGCGTGTTTTTATAGGCCTGCTCCAGCGCGGCCTGCAGCAGCTGGGATTTGATGAAGCGGCCGTTGCAGAAAAAATACTGCTCGCGCCGGTTGCCGTGCCCGGCCGCGGGGGACGAGGCGTAGCCCGTGACTTTAACGCCGCCGTTTTCGCCGGTGCAGCGCAATAGCTGCGAGGCGGCGTCGCGCCCCAGCAGCGCGTAGACCGCCGAATCCTCCCGCCCGTCGCCGGGGGAGAAAAAGAGCTCCTCCCCGTCCTTGATGAAGCGCACCGAGACCTCGGGGCGGCCGAGGGCGCAGCGCAGGGCCGTCAGTTGGCAGGCCGAGGCCTCGCTGCGGTCGGATTTGAGAAATTTCAGGCGCGCCGGGGTGTTGTAAAAGAGGTCGCGCACGACCATCGTCGTGCCCTCGGGGCAGCCGGTGGGCAGCATATCGGTGATGTCGCCGGCATCGAGCAGGACACGCGTGCCCTCGCGGTCGCCGCGGCGGCGGGTGTTGAGCTCGATGTGCGATACCGCCGAAATCGCGGCCAGCGCCTCACCGCGAAAGCCCATGGTCGAGATTGCGGTCAGGCCCTCCTCGTCGCGCAGCTTCGAGGTCGCGTGACGCAGGAAGGCCACGCCCGCGTCTTCGCTCGCCATGCCGCAGCCGTCGTCGGTCACACGGATATAGGTGGCCCCGCCGCTGCGGATCTCCACGGTCACGTTTCTGGCCCCGGCGTCAAAGGAATTCTCCATCAGCTCCTTGACGACGGAGGCCGGACGCTCCACCACCTCGCCGGCGGCGATCAGATCCGCCACATGGGGCGACAATACTTCAATTTCAGGCATAGTTCTCTCCTTGCGGGCCGCGCCCGCTTCTTTGTCCAGTATCGGTATTATACACGAGCGCGCGAAAAAGTTCCACTGTTTTTCTGACAGAAATCCCGCTGCCGCGCAGCCAATTTCTGGCCGCGGCCGAGGCATATAAACAAAAAATACACGTTCACGGCTGTTCTCGCTCCTGTTCTGCACAGGACGAGCCAGGAAATGGAGGCATTCATACTTTTTCATTGAAAAGAGGTCGGAATTGCGGTAGAATATACAGAGAACAAAAGTACCAACGCAAAGGAGTCTGCACATGAAAAAACTGTTTGCCATTTCGCTGTGCCTGGCCCTCGTGCTCGGCACGCTCTCCGGCTGCGCCGACGTGACCGTCGGGCAGGCCGGAACCCCGTCCGAGAACAGCGGCGCGGCCGTCGCCGCCGGAGAGACCGTCAAGGGTACCGTTACGCTCAGCGACAGCGGCTCGAGCAGCACCGCCGGCGGCGTGGCCATCGACGGCAGCACCGTCACGATCCGCCAGCCGGGCGAGTACACCGTCACCGGCACGCTCTCCAACGGTCAACTCGTCGTCAACACCGGCGAGAATCCCGGCGATGTTGTCGTCATGCTCGACAACGCCGACATCACCAACCTGACCGACGCGGCGATCTACATCCCGCAGGCGAAGAAGGTGGACATCCGGACGGCCGAGGGCAGCAGCAACCGCCTGTGCTCCGGCACCGAGGATATGCTCAGCCACTATGTCGACACCAACAGCGGCGCCGTCATCTACGCCGAGGACGATCTCGACATCGGCGGCAGCGGCAGCCTGGAGATCCTGGGGTACATCAACAACGGCATTACCTGCAAGGACGATCTCGATCTCGAGGGCGGGGTGATTTCGGTGATCGCGGCGAACAACGGCATCCGCGGCTCCGAGTCGGTCGAGCTCAAGGGCGCCGACATCACGGTCACCAGCGGCAACGACGGCATCAAGTCCACCTCCGCCGTCAAGGAAGGCAAGGGCTTTGTCACGCTCGAGAGCGGCAGCGTCTCTGTCATTGCCGGCGGCGACGGCATCCAGGCCGAAACTGTGCTGACCGTCAACGGCGGCGCGGTCAGCGTGCAGACCACCGGCAATCACGAGACCGCCAGCTGCAAGGGCCTGAAGGGCAACACCGATGTTGTGATCAACGGCGGAACGGTCTCGGTCAGCGCCGACGACCACGCGCTTCACAGCGCGGCCGGGCTGACCGTCAACGGAGGAACGCTGAATCTGGTCTCTGCCAGCCGCCGCGGCCTGGACGCGACCGGCGCGCTGACCGTCAACGGCGGTGAGATCACGCTCCGCTCCGGCGACGACGGCCTGAGCTCCGACACGGCCGTGACTGTCGCCGGCGGTACGCTGAGCATCCGCAGCGGCAGCAAGGGCATCAAGGTCGGCAAGAACACGACGGGCTTTGGCAGCACAACCGGCGATCTCAGGATCTCCGGCGGCGATGTGCGGATTTCCGCCAAGAAGGACGCGCTCAGCAGCGGCGCGGCCCTGTCGATCACGGGCGGCAGCCTGTTCGCCCTGGGCCAGAGCAGCAGCTTCCGCGGCTTCGACGCGCCGGCTCAGCCCTATCTCTCAGTGTCGATCAGCGGCGGTGCCGGCAGCAGCGTGACCGTGAGCCAGGGCAGCGAGACGCTCGGCAGCATGGACAGCGCTTACGGCTATAATACACTGGTATTCTCCAGCGGCGCGCTGACCTCCGGCACAAGCTACCGTGTGGCGAACAGCACCGGCTCTGTCCAGGCCACAGCCTGAGACAGCGGAAGAGCGTATAGAAACGCGGAGCGATCCACCGATCGCTCCGCATTTCAACCCTCCATCTGTTTGCCGAGGAAGCTCGCGCAGGTCTGCGCGAGCTTGTACTCCACCTCGCTGCCCGGCGGGCTGTTGCGCGGCGTGAGGAACATCACACAGCCGAGTACGTCCCCTTCGCTGATGACCGGAGCCGCCACCGAGAGGCAGAACTTCTCGTCCCCCTCAGACGCCGGGAGGCTGCTGCCGCCGCTCTCCTGGCGGTAAATCGAGCGGTTGTCCATGATCTCGCACAGCTGCGGGCTGATCGGCTTTTCCAGCAGCTCGCGCTTCCCGCCGCCAGATACCGCGATGATCGAATCCCTGTCGCACACCGCGGCCATCTCGTCCGTGCTGCGCCGCAGACTGTCGCAGATCTGCGCCGCGAAATCCGACAGCTCCCCCACCGGGGAGTATTTTTTAAAAATCAGCTCGCCCTCTTTGTCGGTGAAAATCTCCAGCGGGTCACCCTCGCGGATGCGCATGGTGCGGCGGATCTCCTTGGGGATCACGACGCGGCCGAGGTCGTCGATCCGCCGCACGATTCCTGTTGCTTTCATATGCAAATTCCTCCTGCATTTCTATCTCATGTCTCAGATAGTATTTGCAGGAGGATTTTTGTTAT
>CACXDT010000237.1 GCA_902766405.1 Oscillospiraceae bacterium | reverse complement strand
TCCATTATGCTCTGCGGGCTTCGCCTTGCCTGACACAATTCTGTCTCGGAAATCATTCCCGACCTTTCTATCAGATATCAGTATTACACCTCAAACGCCCACTTACCGCGGCGGAAAATGGGGACGGTCCGGCCGTCTCTCGTCAGGGCGTCGATGTCCAGCCCCTCATAGCCGATCATGAAATCCTCGTGGTTCATCGAGTCGTTGACGCCCATCTGGCGGCACTCCTCCAGCGTCTTGTCCTCGAAGCCGCGGATGGTGTTCGCAAAGCCCATGCCGAGCGCGAGATGGCAGGCGGCGTTCTCGTCAAACAGGGTGTTGTAGAACAGCAGCCCGGACTCGGCGATCGGGGAATTCACCGGCACCAGCGCGCACTCGCCCAGATAGGCGGCGCCCTCGTCCATCGAGATCATTTTTTCAAGCAGCGCCTGATTTTTCTCGGCGTGTACCTCGACAGCCTTGCCGTTTTCAAAGCGAACAGAGAAGTTTTCGATCAGCTCCCCTGAGTAGGACAGGGGCTTGGTGGCATAGACGATGCCCTCGGCCTTTCCGCGCATCGGGGTGGTGAAGCACTCCTCGGTCGGGATGTTGGGGTTAAAGAACTGGCCGCCGAGCGTGCGCTCGCCGCCGCCCATGAAGATAGCCTCGGGGATCATGCCGACGATCAGGTCGGTGCCGTTATCGCCCTTATAGTGCAGCTGCTCGATACCCAGGGCGTTCAAGTAGTCGCAGCGCTTCTCAAGCTCGGCGTTGTGCGCCTCCCATGCGGCGACGGGGTCCTCGGTGACACGGGAGGTGTAGAGAATCGCCTCCCACAGCTTTTCCATGGCCTTGCCCTTCGGCAGCTCGGGGAAAATCTTTTTGGCCCAGGCCGCGCCGGGGACGGCGGCGATGCACCAGGGGTATTTGTTCTCCATGCTGTCGAAGATCGGCTTCAGGATGGGAAAGCGCTTCTGCTCGACCTTCGCCATCTTCTCCTGGTTGATGCCCTTCATGCCGTCGGGGTCAAAGGAATCGAGGAAGATCGTGCAGGGCAGCACCTCGACACGGCGCTCGAGCTTTGCCTTTTCCCAGTCCTCCACGGTCGAGAGGGCAGTCTGGGAGCAATAGCGGTAATCAAGCTTTTTCAGCGGCTCATAGTCCCATTCCACGCGCACCCGTTTGGCCCCGGCGCGGTAGCACTCCTCCACCAGCATCCGGACAAATTCCGGCTGGTCGAGGCCGGCGCGAATCAACACCTCCTGGCCCTTCTGCACGTTGATGCCCGCACGGGCGATCAGTCTTGCATAGCTGCGCAATACGGTTTTTTTCATGTGTTTTCTCTCCAGATATAGTCAGTATTATTCATGCTAAGCTATTATATATGACGTTATCTGATCTTGCAAGTACAGTTTTGTCAGTTCTCCTTGTCCTCTTCGTCATTTCTCTTTTCTTTTTTCAGCCTTTATGTTATGGGGGGAACAAAATGCTTCAACCTCGATTGATTGATGTCACGCCGCTTACGCCCATGAAGCTGCGGCTGCACTACGAAACCGGTGAAGTCCGGGTATTTGACGTGAGCCCTTATGCGACGGGCTCCTGGTTCGGGGAGTTGAAGGACGAAGCTTACTTCAAAACTGTCCATCTGCTGCCGGACGGCGTCGGCATCGAATGGGCCAACGGCCAGGATATCGCCCCGCATGAGCTGTACGATTACAGCACGGTTGTGCATTCGTTCAAGTAGTATCAGGAGGCGACACCGTCCTCAGACAAGAAAGCCCTCCGGGAACTCGAAGAAAAGTGAGTTCGCCGGAGGGCATGTTTTTTGAGATTTCCCCGCCGGGCCGCCGAGGGCGGCGGCCCCAAGAATTATGCCATTTATGCCCTCAGCTCCGCCACCTCGTCGGCGCGGCAGCCGACGGCGAGCTTGCTGACGCCGGCGGGAACGGACAGGGGGACGCTACTTTATCTTTCGCTTTCTCCACAGGCTAAAACCTCCCCCCCATTCTATCCGCCTTCCGCTTATCCGCGGTAGAAATCCTTTCCGCCGAAGTCCTTCCAGGTCTGGTACATATCCAGATAGTTCACCTTGATAAACCTCTCAATAATGTTGATTTCGCGATCCGTCAGATCGCCGCGCTGTTTAAGAACCGTGCTGCCGTCAGGTTTTACAAAGAACTTAGCCGAATTCCCTTCTGTCAGCCTTCTGTCGCTGGCGTGGACATGCATGGCCTCGATGATGCATTCCGCCGTGAAGTACAGATAATGATCTGCAATTCGGTCACGATAGTACTTTGGCATTTTACGCCTCCAGAAATTGCAGATTCTTTTTACATAATCCAAGCACGATTTGTTGTTCAATCGGGTCCATGTTCGTCTCAATCATCTCCCCTTCTCTATTGACAACCATCGCGCAGTCCGGGTGTTCGAGATTCAGAATGCTGACGAATTGATCATCACGCAGAGAAAACGCATATCCTTTCACGATAAACGCCGCCTCCTGAGCGATCCTGCTGAGTTCTCTTTCAGACATACTGTATCGTCACTCCTTTTATTGGGCCAATAAAACTGTCCTTGTCCATATACAAATGCTCCAATACCGGATCCAGATCAATAAACTCCTCGATTTCCTTATCTTTATGCCTGTATTTTGCCATTACCTCGAGGTAGCCGTTATCCCAGAGCAGTACTTTTGTATACCGTTCCAGACCGTCACAGGTTCTGAAGGTCAGCATTTTGCCTTTAAAGCTAAAGGTCGAATAGCGATCAAAACTGCTGAGGATTGCCGTCTCGTTTTGATTCATATACGCACCTCTCTTTCAAACAGTTCTAACAGACCGTATTGTTCGTATTATAGTTTTCCAATTAAGTCCATTATATTGTGAGTGATTTACGATGTCAATATGGATATTGGCAGATGAAATAACACAAAGGAAACGTTTTTTGCCCCTTCACCACAGGCAAATCCCGTCCCCTTACATCAATCCGGGCCGCCGAGGGCGGCCCCTACAGTTATTCCGTTTATGTCTGTGTCCTCATCTCCGCCAGCGCCTCGTCGATCGCGTGGGCGAGCTGGTCGGGGCAGGAGGTCGGGCGCAGGCCGCAGCGCGTGCCGCGCAGCAGCTCCGCCACCTCGTCGGCGCGGCGGCCGACGGCCAATTTGCTGACGCCGGCGGTATTGCCGGGGCAGCCGTTGAGAAATTCCAGTTTACGCAGAATTCCCTCGTCGTCGATGGCGAGACGGATCTGTGTCGAGCAGGTGCCCTTCGGGCGGTAAATCTTTTCAATCATAGTCTTTCTATCCTCATTTCCAGGCAGCAGGATTGCCGTATTTGTCAGAAAATCCGTTTGATTTTGCTTGCCGTGACGCCGACACGCTGGCAGAAGATTTCCACGTCGCTCTCGTCGTGGGCAAGCTCGTATTCGTGGAAGCGTCCGGTCGTGCGGTCGACAAAGCCGACGGTCAGCTCGCCCGTGCAGATGCTCGAGCGCACAGCGGGCTCCTTTGTCTCCCGGTCATAGGGGATGGGCGTGGGGCCTTTTTTCTTAAACAAGCGCATCATATGGCCTCTTTCAAATGTTATCAACTCAGCAACTGTTCAGCCCTCATGTAATCAGGGGGAGTTCAGAGGGGCTCTCCCCTCTGATTTTCCCGTCGCAACGGGAAAACAAATTCAAATATGTTTTTTCCGGGGACATGCGCCTCGGAAAAAACACTTCTCACCCCGCAAGTGTGCGAGCGTCTCACGCAAGCGAGTGCGCGCAGCGGGGTGCTTCTCTCTTTAACTGTTCAGCCCCCCTCAAGGGGGCTGAACAGATATTAACAGCAGAAGAAGCGGAAGCCGCAGGTCGGGCCGAGACAGGCGTTGGCGAGGCAGAGGCCCAGCAGCCAGCTGGTGTTCAGGCCGCTGCGGTACTCGGTGCGGTAGTTGTTGTAGTAATCGCCGCCGGATTGGAGCTGAGAGAGCAGCCGCCGGTATTCCTCGTTGTCGGGCTCGATCTCGCAGGCGCGCCTGGCCGCGTCGATCGCGGCGATCTTGTTGCCGAGATACATATTGGCACCGGCCGTGAGATAGTACCACTTTCCGTCGCGCTCGCTCAGCGGCACGCCGCTGAGGGCGTTGATCGCCTCGCGATACATACCGTTGCGGATATAGCTCTTCGCGGCCGTGTACTCGCTGCGCTCGTAGGTCTGACGGCTCTGCTGCTGCCAAGCTCCGCCGTAGTAGGCCTCCCAGGGGTCGTACTGCTGTTGCTGATAGGCGCTGCCGCCGTAGCCGTAGGGAGAATACCCATAGGCCGCCTGCTGTTGCTGCTGTTGATAGCTGCCGTCCTTGATCATATCGTAGGCGGCGTTGATATCATTCATCTTCTCGGCCGCGGCGGGATTATCCGGGTTGCGGTCGGGGTGATAGCGCTTGGCGAGCTCACGGTATGCTTTTTTGATCTCCTCGTCGCTCGCGTCCGGGGACACGCCGAGGGTTTTATACGGATCCTGAACCATCTTCGGTTCCTTCCTCGCTGCCAAATTTTTTATCAAATTCTGTCCAGAGTCCGGCGCAAAGGATGTTTTTCAGCAGCCCCACATCCTCGACAAGGGGCAGCCGATCCAGCTCGCGCACGCAGTCTGCCAGCAGCACTTTCAGTATATCCCGGAAATACGCCGCGTTATCCCTGCCGCAGCGGCTGGTGAAGGGGTTGTAATTCTCGCGCTTCACGTCGCTGTCGAGATCCATACAGGCGTCCAGAATGTAAATAAAACGGCCCAGCGCCGCCCCTGTGCCGCAGAGGGCCGGACGCCAGCGGTCGTCCCTGACGACAAAGCACTCGCCCATCAGCCGGCCAAAGCAGTCCGCCGCCTCGTCGGGCGCTTCGCGCCCGCTGCGCTCAAGGGACCGAAGCGCGCGGATGCTCTCCTCCATCGCGCCGCACTGGCGCGGCCAGAGCGCTTTTTCTTTGTTCCAGGCGGGCTTGAGCAGCGCCGACTCGGCCAGCGCCGCCGCGCTGCCGTCGTCCTCCCAGTCGTCCCGGCATTTGAGATAGGCCAGGGCGACGGTCATGTCGGCCGCGTAGTCCGAAAACTCGCTGCGCCACCAGGCGCGCGGCGTTTTCGGGTGGGCGATGCATGGTTCAAGGCCCTGCCGCTCCTCAGGCTCGTAGAGGGAATTGAGCAGCAGCACTAAAAAAGTCATGTCGTAGCTCAGCGTCAGACGGCTGAGCTGCCCATGGCGCTCGCGCAGCGCGCGGCATAGCCCGCAGTAGCAGGCCCGGTAACGGTCCAGCTCCGGCTGTGTCAGCAGCGGGACGTTGGCCGTGAGATAGCCGAACATCAGGTCTTCCCCTTGAAGGAATTGCCGCACTTGCGGCAGACGATGTTGATGCTCCCCTGCCCTCTCGGCACGCGCAGCGTGGCCTTGCAGGAGGGGCAGGTGAAGAACTTATAGTCCTTGCGCTGTACCCAGCGCTCCTTGATGCAGCGGTATTTGCCCAGCGCCTTATAGCGGGCGCGCAGATACTTGCTGTTCTCGTCCTGTCGGCGGATCGTGTTGCGCGAGAACATACGGAAATAGACAAGGCCAAGCAGCGCAAAGCCCAGCACCGTCAGCACCGTGCCCACGGCACTGCCGCCGAACAGGCCGCTGAGGATCAGAAGCACAGCGCCGACAGCCAGCAAGAACAGATTCAGCTGGTCGTTTCCGTGGCGGCCAACCATAAATCGAGAAAAGCGGTCTCTCATTTTGATCCACCTGCGATAAAGAATAGTGTGCGCCAAAGCACATGCCTATTTTATCACAACAAGCCCTCAATACATCAAGAATCTGTTAACAAGCCGGCGAAACACGGAAGTAACCGCCGTATTTCGATTTACTCCGCGCCTTTCTTTTCCTTTCGCCTCTGCGCAAGTGAGAGGAGCACGATCTGCTCGCAGAGCTCCTCGTAGCTCAGCCCGGCGACAGCGGCGGCCTTGGGGATCAGACTGGCCGGTGTCATGCCCGGCAGCGTGTTGACCTCGAGAAACCAGGCGCGGCCCTCGCCGTCGAGCATCACATCCGCGCGGGAATAGACCGAGAGGCCCAGCGCCCTGTGCAGCCGCAGCGCCTCGGATTGCAGCATGGCGGCTGTTCCGTCGGGGATCGGCGCGGGGCAGAGCTCGCTCGCGGCATCGGCGCCGGGCTGATACTTCGAGACATAGTCGAATTTCCCGCTCTCGGGCGGGACGATTTCGATCGGACAGAGGGCCCGGTCGCCGAGGACCGGCACGGTCAGCTCGCGGCCGACAATCTTCTCCTCCACGACCACACGGCTGCCGTAACGCAGCACATGTTCGAGTGCGGCGCGCAGCTCCTCGCGTGTGTCCGGCAGGCTGACGCCGATCGACGAACCGCCGTCGACGACCTTGACGGCGCAGGGCACCGGCAGGCTCTTACTGAGCGCGTCGATCTCATCGCGCCGGATGGTCAGCTCCTGCCACTTCGGCGTGCGGATGCCGGCCGCTTCCATGATGCGCTTGGCCACCGCTTTATCCATGGCCATGGCCGAGCCCAGGCTGCTCGAGCCCGTATACGGCACACCCAGCAGATCGAGCGCGGCCTGGATCTTGCCGTCCTCGCCATCGGCGCCGTGCAGGCCGAGAAAGACGCAGTCAGCCATGCGGCAGACCTCGAGCACACCGGGGCCGATCCGGCTGGGGCTCTTGTCCCGGCGCGCGGCGCGGACGGAGGCGAGATCAGGCGCTTCACGCTCGATGGCCGCTTCGCCGCAGAGACCGTCGGGGGTGTCAAAGATGTCCTCTATTTTTCCCCGGTAGTCCTCAAGGCCAAAGAACAGATCCACAAAGATGGCCCGGTGGCCGCGGCGGCGCAGCGCCCTGCAGACCGACGTGGCCGTCACCAGACTGACGGCGCGCTCGGTACTGGTGCCGCCGCCCAGAACAACAATTTTCAAGTTCAGACTCCTCCCTTTCAACACCTGAACAGAATACCACAGTGCCGTCGTAAGGGCAAGCAGAAAACAGAGATATGCCCTAAATCTTCACTTCCATGACCGTTTTCCGCACGGTCATGCCCATACGCTCATAAAAGATCCGGGCGGCGTCGTTGCCCTGCCAGACGTTCAGCGTGACGGCGCCGCAGCCCAGGCCGCGGGCATACGCGAGCACATACTCGTAC
>CACXDT010000236.1 GCA_902766405.1 Oscillospiraceae bacterium | reverse complement strand
CACCCACTCCCCCATGTTCCACCAGATCGAGGGCATGGTCATCGACAAGGGCGTGACCATGGCCGATCTCAAGGCGACGCTGAACCTCGTCGTCGAGCAGCTCTACGGCAAGGGCACGGTCACGCGCTTCCGCCCCCACCACTTCCCCTTTACCGAGCCGAGCTGCGAGCTCGATATCCAGTGCCACAAGTGCGGCGGCAAGGGCTGCCCCACCTGCAAGGGCCAGGGCTGGATCGAGGTGCTGGGCGCCGGTATGGTGCACCCCAAGGTGCTCTCGGGCTGCGGCATCGACCCGGACGTGTACTCCGGCTGGGCCTTCGGCATGGGTCTCGAGCGCCTGGCCATGGGTGAGTACAAGATCACCGACCTGCGCTTGATTTTTGAAAACGACGAACGCTTCCTGCAGCAGTTCTGAGAGAGGAGACGGAGAAAATGGTATTGTCCAGAAAATGGCTGACTGAATATGTCGATCTGCCGCTGAGCGAGGTCGGCGACCGTGAATTTGACGAGGCTATGACCGTCTCGGGCTCGAAGGTGGAGACCACCGAGGATCTGAGCCGTAGCATGAAGAATGTGAAGGTGGGGCGCATCCTGTCGATCGAGCGCCACCCGAACTCCGACCATATGCTGGTGCTGCAGCTCGACGTGGGCGAGGCGGAACCCGTGCAGATCTGCACCGGCGCCTGGAACGTCCATGTGGGCGATCTGGTGCCCGCGGCGCTGCACAACGCGCATCTCCCCGGCGGCGTGACGATCACGAAGGGCAAGCTGCGCGGCGTCGTGTCGAACGGGATGCTCTGCTCGCTCAAGGAGCTGAACATGACCGAGCACGACTTCCCCTACGGCGTCATCGAGGCGGCCGCGATCCTCGGCGACTACAAGGCCATCGACCCCGAAAAACCCTCGATCCGCGCCGACATCCAGCCCGGTGACCGCATCTTCGGCAAGGTCATTGCCGCAAAGGTCGAGAGCGTGGAAAACGCCGGTGTGAACCTGTGGAAGCTGCGCCTCAGCCCGGAGGCCGAGCTGGTCACGCGCTGCCAGAACCTGCACGAGGGCGACCTGGTGGCCTATGACACGGCAAAAAACAGCGTCTGCACGCTCGCCGACCTGCACGCCGAGCAGCGCGAGTTCCCGCACTGCATCCCCGACGGCATTCTGATCCTGCATGAGGACGTGAAGCCCGGCGACGACGTGGCCACGCTGCTCGGCTATGACGACCATATCGTCGAATTCGAGATCACCCCGAACCGCCCCGACTGCCTGTGCATGATCGGTCTCGCCCGTGAGGCGGCCGCTACCTTCCACAAGGAGCTCAAGCTGCACACGCCCGTCGTGCGCGCCGAGGCCGGCGGCGATATCAACGAATTGACGAAGATCATCATTGAAGACCCGGAGCTCTGCCCGCGCTACACGGCGCGCATGGTCAAAAACGTGAAGATCGAGCCCTCGCCCGCCTGGCTGCGCGAGCGCATCCGCGCCGCCGGCATGCGGCCGATCAACAACATCGTCGATATCACGAACTACGTCATGCTCGAATACGGCCAGCCGATGCACGCCTTTGATTTCAGCTGTGTTGAGGGGCAGGAGGTGCACATCCGCCGTGCGAGGGAGGGCGAGAGCATCCAGACGCTCGACGGCACGCAGCGCGAGCTGAACACCAATATGCTCTGCATCTGCGACGTGAACAAGCCGATCTGTGTGGCCGGTGTCATGGGCGGCGCCAACTCCGAGATCGTGGGCGACACGGCGATGGTGCTCTTCGAGTCGGCCAACTTCAACGGCCCCTCGGTGCGCCGCACGGCCACGAGCCTCGGCATGCGCACCGACGCCTCCTCCCGCTATGAGAAGGGGCTCGACCCCCAGAACACGCTCAAGGCCGTGCAGCGCGCCTGCGAGCTGATCGAGCTGCTGCACTGCGGTGAGGTTGTCGAAGGTATCATCGACGTGATCCCCCAGCCGCTGAAGGAGACCACCCTAAAGCTCGAGAGCGGCAAGATCAACGCCCTGCTCGGCACCGACATCGACGAAGGAACCATGCGCGAGATCTTGGAGCGCGAGGGCTTCACGCTCAAGGGCGACACGATCCACGTCCCCTCCTGGCGCGGCGATGTCAGCCACTACTCCGACGTGGCCGAGGAGGTCGCCCGCTTCTACGGCTATAACGTGCTGCCCACGGCCTTCTCCGGCGGCATCAGCACGGCCGGCGGCTACAGCCCCGTCCAGCAGTACGAGCGCGAGCTCGGCACGGTCTGCCGCGGTCTCGGGCTCGACGAGATCATCACCTATTCCTTCATCAGCCCCAGCTACTATGACAAGATCCGGATGCCCGCCGACGATCCGCGCCGCGACAGCCTGCGCATCCTCAACCCGCTCGGCGAGGATACCTCGATCATGCGCACGACGATCCTGCCCTCGATGCTCGAGATCCTGAGCCGCAACTATAAGGTGCGCAATAAGGAAGCCTGGCTCTATGAGATCGGCAAGATCTACCGCAAGCGCCCCGACGGCATGGCCGACGAGCCGAAGGTCGTCTCGCTCGGCGCCTACGGCGAGGGCGTGGACTTCTTCACGCTCAAGGGCTGGGTCGAGACGCTGCTCGGCACGCTGCGCGCCGGCGAGGCCCGCTTCGTCGCGGACAAGACCAATCCCGCCTACCATCCCGGCCGCTGCGCCAGGGTCTACCTCCAGGGCAGGGAGATCGGCACGCTCGGCCAGATCCATCCCGAGGTCGCGAAAAACTACGGCGTCGAGGCCGAGCTCTACTGCGCCGAGCTGAGCTTTGAGACCATGTTTGCCTGCAAGAGCGGCACACCGGTCTTCAAGCCGCTGCCGCGCTTCCCGGGCACCAGCCGTGACATCGCGGTCATCTGCCGCGCCGACATCCCCGTCGGCGAGCTGCGCGACTGCATCCTGAAAAACGGCGGACAGTATCTGGTCGACTGCACGCTCTTCGACGTGTACACCGGCCATCACATCGCCGACGGCATGAAGTCCGCGGCCTTCTCGCTGCGCATGCGCGCCGAGGATCAGACGCTGACCGACGAACACGCCGAGGAGACCGTCAAGGCTGTTCTCACGGCACTGGAGCGCCAATTCGGCGCGGTTCTGCGCTGATTTTTAGCTTTTATCCTCCACTTTCCTGAAATTTTAATGAAAATTAAGGGTTTTATTCACAATTTCGACTTTACATGACAGCGAAACATGCTATAATATGTGCAAGTAATTTCGATATTCCATTCACTTTCAAGGAAAGAGGAGGGAAAAGGCCATGGAGGATGCAACCAGGAAGTTTACCGCGCTCGACAACAAGGCGGAGATGAAGGAGATTCTTTCATCCGTATATAACTCCCTGATGGTGAAGGGCTACAACCCCATCAATCAGATCGTCGGGTATATTCTCTCCGAGGATCCCACCTACATCACCAACTACAACGGCGCCCGCACGCTGATCACGCGGATCGACCGGGACGAGCTGATGCAGGAGCTGGTGCGGGTTTACCTTGAAAAGAAATAACCCCTAACAAAAAAACGCTGCCGCAGGCTGACCGCCTGCGGCAGTTTTTATTCGACTCATTCGTTGATCCCAGCGGCGTATATTTCTCATTACCGTAAAAGGATCCTCATTCTGCGTCCTCCATACTGATCGTGATCGTCACATCTCCGTTGCTGAGGAGGCTGGCCATTCCTGACCCATCCTGATCAGTAATGTGCCCGAGTCTCGTATAAGCCCAGGAATTTGAACCGTAAAATACTACGATCTGATTGGATGAATACAGCACAATGTCTCCGGCAGATGTAGTCGTCTGTGTGTCATTCGAAGGGAGCCTGCTGCCAATGGGGCCTACTTGCTCAAAACCGCCGTACATGGACATCTGGATCACAAGCGACTCATTTTCGCATAGCCCCTTCAGCGCTTCAACAGATTCATTGTCTTCCCAGTCAACATCAACTGCCGTATTTCCGATCATCATCTTTAACATTTTTGCTTTTACCTCCTCTGTGCTTGTCTCTTCTGTGGACGTTTCCTCTATGCCCGCCTGTTCTGACGGCTGAGCCGGATCGTTCCTCTCACTTGTATTTGAAGTGCCCGCTCTCGACAGCTGCGCCTCATCCCCCTGAGTCAGATCACTTGCTCTGTCTGACTCTGTTGTCTGAGCTGCTGGTGCCTCTCCTGCGGCAGGGTCAACAGATGTATTCTGACCCCGGCTGCTTCCGCAGCCTGTCATGACTATGAGTATTGCCAATACGATAAATACACATAAAATCCGCTTTTCCACCGTTTGTTGCCGTCCTTTTTTCTGTCTGAAATGAGATAATCAAGGGAGTCAAGCGCTTTCTGATCCGCATGGATGGTATCCAAAAGCTCCTTCCTGCGTTCCTTAAGGCAATACCGCATAATGCGGCAAGAGCAGATTCCGAGAAAAACCGAGTTCTGATGATGGCACTTTTTCGCAGGAATACTTT
>CACXDT010000235.1 GCA_902766405.1 Oscillospiraceae bacterium | reverse complement strand
TAGTAGTCCCCGCCCTGGCCGCTCTGCACCGGGATGCCGTGGTTGATGAGCACACGGCGGTAGACGCCGCCCACACGGTTGGCCGAGCGCAGCAGGATCGCGATATCCCCATAGTCGAGTGGCCGCCCCTGCACCGTCATGTTCGAGGCCATCAGCCGCCGGATCTCGCGGGCGACAAGCGCGGCCTCGCGCGTGTCCTTGTCCGCGCGCTCCTCTCCACCGCCTTCCTTCGGCAGTGAGAGCAGGAGCAGCTCGGGTTTTTCGCCCTCCCCCTCATAGTAGGTCGCGCCGCAGATCAGCTTTTCGTTCTCACCGTAGTCGAGATCGCCGAGACGGCGGCTCATGCAGCGCATAAAAACGCTGTTGGCCGCGTCCAGGATCTCGCGCCGCGAGCGGAAATTCTCCTGCAGCAGGATGCGGCGCGGCTCACCCGGAGCGGCGCTGTCGGCGTCCCGATAGCGCAGGTACTTTTCCGTGAAGATCGTCGGGTCGGCCAGCCGGAAGCGATAGATCGACTGCTTCACATCGCCGACAAAGAACAGATTGCTCCCGTCGCGCGAGACGGCGCGGAAAATGCTGTCCTGCACGCGGCTGACATCCTGATACTCGTCCACCATGATCTCGACATACTGCCGCTGCACCTCATCAGCCAGCTCGGTCGGCGTGCCGTCCTCGCGCGTCAGCAGCTCGGCCGTCAGGTGCTCGAGATCGGCATAATCGAGCAGACCGCCGCGGCGCTTATCCGCCGTAAACTGCCTATCGAAGGCGAGCGTCAGCTCCAGCAGCGCCTCCATGGCCGGGGCCGTCATGGCCATCTCGTCGAGCAGCTTCTGCGAATCGTCGGCAAAGTCCTGCTCTAACTTTTTCATGGCCTTCTTGCAGGCGTCCCGCCTGTTCTGGACGAACTCCGACAGCGCGGCGTCCGGGCTGTTCCGCAGCATTTTCAGCTTGGGAAACGGCACCGGCAGAACCGCGCGCGCGCTGTCCCAGCCAATGCGGAGACGGCGCTGCAGCTCGCGCAGGGCGTCGGCAGTCTCCGCCACGCTTGGGCCGTAGGCCGCGCGGATCTTCTCCTCGCGCGCCATGGCGGCGAGCAGGGCATCCATCTCGTCGGCCCACCAGGCGACGGTCTCCTCCGCCGTTTCCAGCAGCTCCTGGCCCCACAGCGTCTCTCCGATATCCGTGTGCCGCTCGCGCAGCCGCTCGACCTGCTCTCTGGCCCAGCGCGCGGGGCGCGCCTGGCTCTGCATTTTCTCATGCAGCGTCAGCACGAGCTCGCCGAGACGGCGGTCGTCCCGCCCCGCGCCGACGGTGTCGGCCAGCAGCAGAAAGCCGGGGTGCGCCTCCGCCGCGGCATAGAATTCCTCAAGTACGCGCTCGAGCGCCGCGGTCTTCATGGCGGCGGCCCGGTCGTCATCGAGGACGCGGAAATCCGGGGCAATGCCCAGCGCGTGGCTGTGCTGGCGCAGCAGCCGCTGGCAGAAGCTGTGGATCGTGCCGATCTCGGCGCGGCGCAGCAGAGCGCTCTGGCGGCGGAGGCGGCGGTTCGAGGGATCGGCGGCCAGAGCCTCGGCGACAGCCTGGGCTATGCGGCCGCGCAGCTCCCCGGCGGCGGCGCGCGTAAACGTGATGACAAGGAAGCGGTCGAGATCGACCGGCTCCTCTCCGGTCAGCCAGGCCATCAGCCGCTCGGTCAGCACCCTGGTCTTGCCGCTGCCGGCGCCGGCGGACACGAGCACCGCGCTGCCGCGCGCGTCGATCGCGGCCTGCTGGCTTTTGGTCGGGGCAAATTCAGCCATGGCTCTCCTCCTCTCTGATCTTTTCGAACACCTCGCTGTCGCTGAGCTTTGGCAGATAGCGGCAGCTCTCGCCGTTTTCGCCGTCTGTGAAGTGGCAGACAGCCAGAAAATCACAGTTTTTGCAGGCCTGCTGCTCCTCGCTGCGGTAATACGGGTCAGCCTCGATGCTGCCGCGGTGCAGCTCCCACGCCATCTCGCCGAGCGTTCGCCGGATATGACGGGAGAGCAGGCTGAGCTCCTCGGCGTCGGCGACGCCGCCGGCGACCTTGCCGCGGCTGATTTTGATCGGGATAAAGCGCTTGTCCTCGCCCTGCTCCCAGGCCTCGATCAGCGCCTCGTCGCCGCAGACCAGGCCGCTGCGGCGCAGGGCGTCCGCGCGTTTTTTGGCGGCGTCAGCCGCATCGTCGGTCTGCAAACTCAATATCGTGTTTCTGGCCGGGATGTACATGATGCCGGCCGGCTCGACCGGCGCGCCATAGCGCGCCTCGCCGCCCTCCTCGAGCGCGAAGAGATAGAGCAGCATTTGCAGCCCCATGCCGTACCACACGTCCTGCAGCGAAAAGGTCTTTTTGCCGGTCTTATAGTCCACAACGCGCAGGTAGAGCTTCCCCTCGTGCAGCCAGCCGTCCACGCGGTCGGCAATGCCGGTCAGACGCATCTGGCTCTCCCCCTCGCCGAGCTCCACGGGCGGCAAGTCGCTCGTGTGGGCGAAGTCCAGCTCGAAGTCCAGCGGCTCGAAGTCCGAGCAGCGCAGCTCCTCGGCCATGTCGGCCACGATCTGCTGCGCGTCGTTTTCGAGACGGCGGAAGAGGTAGATAAAGCGCTCGGACTTCTCCTGCATATCGCCGAGCTCGCTGTGCACGTAGTCGGCCACGCAGGCGGAGACAATGCCGCGCAGCGCCTCGTCCGAAACAGCGCGGAAGCCGCCGCGCGCCCTGACCTCCTTCGCCGTATGCTCGAGCACGGCATGCAAAAAGGTGCCGATCTCGGGCGGCTCGAAGCCGGAGGGCTTATAGGGCTCGGCCTTCAGGCCATAGCGGCAGAAGTAGGCAAAGCGACAGCTTGAAAAGCTGTCGATGCGCGAGGCGCTGAGATGGAGCTTTTTCCCGTAGAGCGCCTCGACCGATTCGCGCCGGAGGCTCCCGCGCTCGAGCCTGGCGGCCTCCCGCAGCCGCGCGGCGCGCTCCGGCCAGAGCCGCTCCACCGTGGCGGCAGCCGCCGCGGTCTGCGGTGTGCTGCCGTGCGCATCCTCGGCCGCGAGCGTCAGCACCGGGCCGGGAGCCGACAGGCGGCACAGGCCCGGCTGCACCGTGCCGACCTCCAGATGAAAGAGCACCTTGGCGCGGTTGAAGAGAAAGGCCGGGCGCTGCTCGGCCCCCTCGGCATTGACAAGGGGGCAGGTCAGCGTCAGCGTCTCAGAGGGCAGGGTCAGCACGTTGTACATCAGTGAAAACTCGCGCCATAGCTCGTTTTCGCCCGCGCCGCCGAGGTCAATGCCAAGCGCGAGCAGCTCGCGGCGCTCCTCGCCGCTGAGCAGCCCGCCCTGCTCATCGTTCATCGGCAGGCGGTCGTCGGC
>CACXDT010000234.1 GCA_902766405.1 Oscillospiraceae bacterium | reverse complement strand
GCTGTACTTGACGATGTCGATCTTCTCGCCGCCGAGCTCGTCGACGATCGTGGCGACACGGCCGCCGCGGGGGCCGACGCAGGCGCCGATCGGGTCGACGTTCTCATCCGCGGACCAGACGGCCATCTTGGTGCGGCTGCCGGCCTCGCGGGCAATGGACTTGATCTCGACGGTGCCGTCGAAGATTTCGGGCACCTCGAGCTCGAACAGGCGCTTGACCAGGCCGGGGTGCGTGCGGGAGATCAGCACCTGGGGGCCGCGGCCCTGATTGCGCACCTCGACCACGTAGACCTTGATGCGGTCGCCCTCCTTGAGTTCCTCGGTCTTGATTCGCTCGTTGGCCGAGAGCATGGCCTCGGTATACTCGCTGTTGGAGGAGATGCGGATGGACACGGCGCCGGTTTTCTGCTCGATATGCGAGACGACACCGGTCAGGATCTCGTGCTCCTTGGAGTTGAATTCCTCATAGATCATGCCGCGCTCGGCCTCGCGGATGCCCTGGATGATGACCTGCTTGGCGGCCTGGGCGGCGATGCGGCCGAACTTCTTGGTCTCGACCGGGATCGCAAGCACATCGCCGATCCTGGCGCGGCGGCTGAGCTTCTTGGCGGCCTCCAGCTGGATCTCGACATTCGGATCGGCGACCTCTTCGACGACGGTCTTCTTGAGATTCATCTCGATGCACTTTTTCTCCTCGTCGAGAACGATCTCCACATTGTCGGCGCACTCGGGGTTGTCGCGCCGGAAGGCCGTCAGCATGGCCTGCTTGATTTTCTCGTACATATAAGCGCGGGGGATGCCCTTTTCTTTCTCGATATCCTCGATCGCTTCAAAGAATTCTGCGTTCATTGTCGTTGCTTCCCTTTCTTCTGTAACTAATTAGATAACTATCAGAATGTCACGTGCAGTCTGACCTGCGCGATCTGGCTTTTGTCAAAGCTTCGGTTTTCCTTGCCGCTTGTGATCGTGACCGCTCCGTCCTCGTAGCCCGAGAGCGTACCGACAAAGCTCTTGTTGCCGTTGACGGGCTGATAGCAGCGCAGCTCGACCTCGTGGCCCATAAACTGCCGGAAATCGTCCGGGCGCTTCAGCTCGCGCTCGGCGCCGGCGGAGCCGACCTCGAACACGTAGGAGTCCGGGATCGGATCGGCCTCGTCCAGGATCGGATCCATGCGGCGGGAGATCCGCTCGCAGTCCTCGATGCCGACACCGCCCTCTTTATCAATAAACAGTCTCAGATACCAGCTGCCGGCCTCTCTGACGTATTCCACATCCCAGAGCGTGCAGCCCTCGTCCTCGACAACAGGCTTTGCAAGCTCTGCAACCCGATCTGTGATTTTACTCATGGCACTCCCCTTCTATCAGACGAACAGTCTGTAAAAAAGAGTGGGTCGCAGACCCACTCTGTCAATAACACTGTATCTTTCTTGCATACTATACCACGTTGTGGGAAAGAATGCAAGACTTTTTTAATTGCCGGATCGCTACAGTTCGAAATCCGGATCGTAGTGCGCGTAAAATTCCTCGTAGCAAAGGCCGTTTTCCATGATAAAAGTGGCGGCCTTCTCGCCGACATAGCGGTAATGATAGGGCTCGTCCCAGCCGGTGATCAGCAGCTTATTGCTCGGATAGCGCTTGATGAAGCCGTATTTCGCGCAGATGCTGTCCAGATAGGCAAAGAACTCTTTATTCATGCGCGAATAGTCCATGCGTCCGCCGTAGTCGCGGTCCATCAGGTCGACGGCCAGGCCCAACTGGTGCTCGGAGCTGCCGGGGAAGGCCGTGATCGTGCGGGCCTCGGCGACGGCCTCCTGATAGCGGGGGTCGAGATAGTCGGTGACCGGCGGCTTCATGCCAACGGCGATCTGGCTGGCCTTGCTGTTGAACAGCTTTTCCTGATAGGAATAGGTGCGGAACGCACCGGCGACATAGACCGAAAAGCCCGCGTCGCGCAGATCCTGCAGCATGGCCTCGAGATAGGGCAGCTGTTCGGCGAGGAAGAGCATACGTGTCCCCTCGATTGTGCCAAACTCCACCTCCTCGGACGGATAGGCGGCGGAGAGCAGGTTATCGTCATTCACGATAGCATATTGGCGGTTGCCCTGGATTTCATCGAGCGTCAGAATCGGCCAGACCAGCGCGTTCGGATCGGGGGGCGGTGTGGCATTGGGATCGCTGAAGGTGACGGAATCGGTGGAAACAAGGGTTTTATGGCTGCCGGTGAACAAGACATCGTTGATCGTATCCGTGCGGGCGTTGACGATGACCAGCAGAACCACAAACAGCCCGACGACCTCGAAGATCCAGGCCAGCTTGCTCTGTTTTCTCACGGCATAACCCCCTTTTTCATACTTTCTGAGCCGAACAGATACAGCAAGCGCACTCACCATTTCTGTCTGGAAGTGCAGTATACCACCAATATTCTATCTATTCAAGTATATTTCGTTAACTCTGCTTATCCCGGTTGTCGTTAACTCTGCTTATCCCGGTATTTTTCAAACAGATAGCGCATGGCCATGCGGTAACCCTCAAAGCCGTAACCGGCAAAGGTTTTTTCGCAGGCCAGCGCGGTATAGGAGAACTGCCGGAAGCTCTCCCGCTCACTAAGGTTGGAAATATGCACCTCTACGCTCGGCAGGGTGACCGCCTTGAGCGCGTCGAGAATGGCAACGCTCGTGTGCGTATAGGCCGCCGGATTAATGACGATCCCGTCATAGTGATGAAAAAAGGCCTGTTGAATCTTATCGACCAGCGCTCCCTCGGAATTGGACTGGAACTGCTCGAGCTCAATGCCAAGCTCCGCAGCGCAGGTATACAGATACTCTTCGAGTTCATGATAGGTTTTGCGGCCGTAGATGTCCGGCTCGCGGATGCCCAGCATGTTCAGGTTTGGCCCGTTTAGGATCAACAGCTTCATGGTACAGCCTCCAAAATCTGTCTGACCGTATCGGCCACAGGGCCGTTGTTGTCCACGGTACAATCGGACGCGGCGCGATAGAGCGGCTCGCGCTCGGCAAAGAGCTCGGTCAGCGGCCTGTTCCGGCTCAGCGGGCGGCCCTCGGTCGGCAGTCGGTCGAGATCGCGCAGCAGCCAGACAACGGTGCTGTTCTGGCGCATCGGATCAAGATTTTCTCCGCGCGTGACGACGCCGCCGCCGCAGGCGATCACGAGGCCGCTGCGTTTGGCATTCTCACAGAGCAGCCCGTGCTCGAGCGCGCGAAAGGCGTCCTCGCCGTCGGCGGCGAAAATCTCGGAAATCGACTTGCCCGCGCGCTCCTCCGCCAACTCGTCGAGATCAACGAACGCGCGCCCCACAGTCTCGGCCAGCGCGCGGCCGACCGTGGTCTTGCCGCAGCCCGGCATCCCGATCAGCAGAAGATTTTTCGTGTCCCGCTCGATCTCGCGGCAGATCCGGGCGATCACCGCGTCGTTGATGGATCTGCCGGTAAAGCACTCGGCGGCCGCTTTGGCCTGAGCAACCAGCATACCAAGGCCGTTGACCGCGGTCAATCCACGTTTTTCGGCGTCCAGCAGCAGCTGTGTCTTTGCCGGGTTATAGATCACGTCGATCACCGCCTGCACCCCGGGCAGGCGGGCGAGCTCCACCGGGCTCACGCCGGTTTCCGGGAACATGCCCACCGGCGTGGCGTTCACCAGCAGCTCGGCGTCGGTATGGGCATAGACATTTTGATAATCGGTTTCGCCGCAGCGCGACACCGATATGATCTCCGCGGCGCCGAGATCGCGCAGCACAGCCTGCACCGTGCGCGATGCCCCGCCGGTGCCGAGGACGATGGTCTTCTGGCCCCGGACCTCGATCCCGGCGCTGCTGAGCAGATAACAAAAGCCGTCGTAGTCGGTGTTGTGCCCAAGCAGCGTTCCGTCAGGCCGGGCAACGACGGTGTTGACGCAGCCGACATGGCGCGCCTGCTCGGTCAGCTCGTCGCAGAAGGCCATGGCGGCCTTTTTATAGGGGATCGTGACATTCACACCGTCGAAGCAGCCCGAGCGGAGGAACGGTCCGAGCTCTTCCTCCCTAAGTTCAAACAGCTCATAGCGGTAGCTGCCGAGCTTTGCGTGGATGGCCGGGGAAAAGCTGTGTCCCAGCGGCATTCCGATCAGACCGCAGCGGAGCGTCTGGCGCGCGCGGCTGCCGGCCATGATGCTGCGGAACACGGCCTTCGTATCGTCGGAAAGCTCGGGTCCGGCCTGAGCGGCGACCTTGTCCAGAAGCACGCGTTCGCGGGCGGCATCCAGCGCGGGGAGACCGTGATCGCGCTTATAATCCGCCACCTGCGCGCAGACAACCATACGCGCGCGGAGCAGCTCGACCAGCTGTTCATCGATCGCGTCGATCTGCGCGCGCAGGGCGCTAAGTTCATCTGACATATGACAGTTTTCTCCTATTTCCCACCGAGCACTACATCCAGGATCACCAGCGCCGTGACAGCCTCGACCACAGGGACGGCACGGGGCACGATACAGGGGTCGTGGCGGCCCCGGATGCGCAGCGTCTCGACCGCACCCGTCGAAAAGCTGGCGCTCTGCTGCTCCCTGGCGATGCTCGGTGTCGGCTTGAAGGCCGCGCGCAGCAGGATCGGCAATCCCGTGCTGATGCCGCCGAGGATGCCGCCCGCGCGGTTCGACGCGGGCACGACAGCGCCGTCTTTGACCGTATAGGGGTCGTTATTCCGGCTGCCGTTGAGCTTTGCCGCATGAAAGCCCTCGCCGAATTCCACACCCTTGACCGCGGGGATCGCAAACAGCGCCGAGGCGAGCTTTCCCTCAAGTCCCCCGAAGAGCGGCCCGCCGAAGCCCGCGGCCAGTCCGGCGACCTGGCACTCGACCACACCGCCGACGGAATCCCCGTCCGCGGCAGCGGACAGGATCAACGCGCGCATTCGCTCGCGCTGGCTGCGATCCAGAACCGGCAGCTCTCCCTCCGGCGTTGCGGCCGGGGTCATCGGGTCAAAGGGCATGTCCTCGATCTCACCGATGCTCGCGATGTGGGCAGCCAGCCGGATACCGCGGCGGCGCAGCAGCTGCAGCGCGATCCCTCCCGCGACACACAGCGGGGCCGTCAGGCGGCCGGAGAAGTGTCCGCCGCCCGCGGTGTCCTGGAAGCCGCCGTATTTGAGCTGGGCCGTGTAGTCCGCGTGGCCCGGCCGGGGACAATCGCGCAGCGCCGCGTAATCCGCCGGGCGTATATTGCTGTTCTCAAGCACGGCACACAGCGGAGCGCCGCAGGTGACACCGTTGACCAGGCCCGAGAGGATCCGCGGGACATCGCGCTCCTCACGGGGCGAGGACAGCGGCGAGCAGCCCGGTGCGCGGCGGTCGAGGAAGCGCTGCAGCTCCTCGAAATCAATGGGCTCGCCCGCGGGCAGTCCGTCGATCACGACGCCGACGGCGGCGCCGTGGGACTGGCCGAACACGCTGATTTTTACCTTGTCACCCCAGGTTGACGACATACAGCTCTCCTCCCAGCATACGGTAGACCTCCCAGAAATCCGGGTAGGATTTGTTGACGCAGTCGGCGCCGTGCAGGCGGATGTCGCCGTCCTGACAGCGCGTAGCCGCCACGGCGGCCATCATGGCGATCCGGTGGTCGCCGGCGCAGTCGATCGTGCAGCGGCCGCGCAGCGCGTCCACGCCCTCAATGATCAGGGCATCCGCTTGCTCGATCACACGTGCTCCCATGGCGTTCAGCGCGGCCGTGACCGTTCGCAGCCGGTCGCTCTCCTTCGTGCGCAGCCGCGCGGCCCCGCCGATGCGGCATTTCCCCTGCCGGACGGCCGCTCTGGCCGCCAGGCACGCAGCCAGATCCGGACAGCGCGACACGTCGATCTCGACATCGCCGCTCGTATCCAGCCGGCGCAAGAGCTCGGTCACACAGCGGTCGCCCTGGTGCGACGCCTCGTTCATGCCGCAGAGCGTCAGCTTGCTGCCGAGCCCCTGTGCGGCCAGCCAGAAGCCCGCCTGCGACCAGTCGTTTTCCACCTCTGTATTGAGCGGCCGGAAGCGCTGCCCGCTGACGGAAAAAACACCGTCACCCGAAGTCACCTGAACCCCGCTCTGTGCCAGAGCGTCGACGGTCAGGGCAACATAATCGGTGGATTCGAGCCTTGTGGTAGCCATAATACGGCTCTCTCCCTCCACCGAGGCGAGCGCGTACAGCAGTCCGGTGAAAAACTGGCTTGAAACATTGCCAGGCAGCCGGTAGGTGCCGGCGTCCAGGCGGCCTTCGATACGCAGATAGTCGCCGATGAGGGAATAGGCGATGCCCTTTTCCTTAAACAGGTCAAAATACGGTGTCTCGGGTCGGCGCATCAGACGGCCGTGGCCCGTAAAGACGCCGCCGCCGGCCACCGCGAGCGTGATCGGGATCAGAAAGCGCAGCGTCGAGCCGGACTCGCCGCAGTCCATCAGCGGGTAGCCGCCGGGCCATGGCTCGCCGGCGATGCCGCGCATGCGGATCGCGTCATCTCCCGCCCGCTCCCACTCAGCGCCGAGCGCCGCGCAGCAGCGGAGCGTGGCCAGAATGTCCCGCGAGAACGACAGACTGCGGATCCGGCTCTCTCCCTCGGCCAGGGCGGCGCAGAGAATCAGCCTGTGGGCCAGGCTCTTGCTGGGCGGCGGCGTGACCGTGCCGTGCAGCGGACGCGGATGTATGATCAGATCCATCTCACAGCCCCCGTTCTATGATCTCTTTCAGACGTACCAGCTCAACGGTCTCGAGGCGGCAGACGCCGGTATCCGCGGGCAGCACAAGTGTGATACGCTCCCCCGCCCGTTTCTTGTCTGCCATGGCCGCCGCGAACAGCTCGTCCGCGCTGTAAGTGCAGTGCTGCGGCAGATGATAGCGGTTGAGATACATCTCGAGCCTCGCGAGCAGCTCGGGCGGGCAGAGGTCGAGCGATACACAGCCTCTCGTGATCACGGCCATGCCGATCGCAACCGCGAAGCCGTGATAGATCCGGTAACCGGAGCACGTTTCGATGGCGTGGCCGACCGTGTGGCCGAAGTTCAGCAGCTGCCGCTCGCCGGTGTCGAACTCGTCGGCGGCGACGATGTCGCGCTTGATGCGCACACAGGCAGCGATCACAGACGCGAGATCCGGCTCATTCTCCAGCAGCAGATCCTGCAGAGGGCCACGGCGGAGAAAGGCGTATTTGACGACCTCGGCCCAGCCCTCGGTGTACACGTCGGGCGGCAGAGTCCTGAAGGTATCCGTGTCACAGAGCACAAGCGCGGGCTGGGAGAAGACGCCGAGCTGGTTTTTCCCCTGCGGCAGGTTGACAGCCGTCTTACCGCCGACAGACGAATCCACGGCCGCGAGCAGCGTGGTCGGCAGCTGGACACAGGCGATGCCGCGCTGATAGAGCGCCGCGGCCAGCCCGGCCATATCGCCGGTGACACCGCCGCCGAGCGCGAACACGGCGTCGGCGCGCGTCAGGCCGTGCTGTGCAAAAAAATCGACAATTTTCAGCAGCGTTTCGGGCGTTTTGGCGCTCTCCCCCGCCGGATATGTACAACAGTCGACCGTAAAGCCCGCCGCCTCAAGGCTCTGTCTCAAACGCGCACCGTAGAGCGGCATCACATGCTCGCCCGCGCAGATGACGGCCCTCCGTCCGCGCACGAGCGGCGCGGCGAGAGCGCCGGCGCGCTCGAGTAATTCCGCGCCGATCATAACCGTATAGTCGCGCGAGGCGTGTACCTCGACGGTATGGATCACAGCTGTCATCCTCTCTTGAAAAAATAACCTGCGCGGATGTGCGTCATCCACCGCAGGCCGATTTTTCCGTGTAACATTGTATGTATCATATCACCGGCGGGCATCGGTGTCAAGCTTTCCCCGTTTTCCGTTTTTCCCACGCCGTGGCATAGGGACAGCCCTTGTCGGAATATGCTGAGGCGAGGTGAGACGATGATCGAAAGCGCGTTTTTTCTGCTGATGCACTCGCTGTGGCTCTTTTTGCGCGTGGCCCCGAGCGGCTCGTTTCCAAAGCCCCTGAGCCGCGAGGAGGAAGAGGACTGTCTGCGCCGCGCGCAGGACGGCGATTTAGACGCCAGAAACACCCTGGTCGAGCACAACCTGCGTCTGGTGGCCCACATCATGAAGAAATACTACGCCCAGAGCGACGACATGGACGATCTGCTGAGCATCGGCACGATCGGGCTCATCAAGGGCATCAATACCTATAAGCCGGATAAGGGCGTGCGTCTGGCCACCTACGCGTCACGCTGCATCGAAAATGAGATTTTGATGACCTTCCGCGCGCGGAAAAAGAGCGCGGGCGATGTCAGTCTGTCCGACGCGCTCGAGGATGACGACGAAAACGGCGGACTCTCGCTGATGGACGTGGTGGCCGAGGATGAGGACCTGGCCGACCGCATCGGCACCGCCGAGCTCTGCCGACAGCTGCGCCGGCTGATTCCCCAGGTGCTGACCGAGCGCGAGGCGGCGATCATCACCATGCGCTACGGGCTCGACGGCGGGGACGGCGTCCCCCAGCGCGAGGCCGCCGCGCGCTGCGGCGTCAGCCGGAGCTATGTCTCGCGTATCGAGAAAAAAGCTCTCGAAAAGCTGCGCGAGGCGCTGGGATAGCATGGATACAGGGCGGGAAAGTCATTGACTTCCCCGCCCTCAGCGTGTAAAATTGTTTTAGATTTTTCGGATATTCTACGAACAGGAGGAAAAACCAATGCCTGCATTCAGCGATTTTACCTTTCCGTCCAGCACCGGCGTCAATACCATTCATGTCCGGCAGTGCTCGCCCGACGGCCAGGTGCGCGGCATCGTGCAGATCGCCCACGGCATCGCCGAGTACATCAACCGCTATGATCCGTTCATGGCGTTCCTCGCGGAGCACGGCTTCATCGCCGTCGGCGAGGACCACCTCGGCCACGGCCAGTCGATCGCGAAGAGCGAGGAACAGGGGCTCTTTGCCGAGCGCGACGGCTGGCGCTGCGTCCTGCAAGATCTGGATCACCTGCACGATATCATGCATAAGCAATACCCGGAGCTGCCGTACATCTTTTTCGGTCACAGCATGGGCAGCTTTCTGACGCGCCACTACGCGATCCTCCACCCGGAAAAACCGCGTCTTGTGATCCTGTGCGGCACAGGGCACCAGACGCCGGCCATGGTCAACGGCGGCTATTGGATGGCCGAGGCCGGTGTGAAGCTGTACGGCCCGCGCAAAATCGCGAACAAGCTCAACGAGATCGCCTTCGGCGGCTACACCAAGGGCTATGAGAAGGCGCGGACTCCCTCGGACTGGCTGAACCGCGACCCCAATGCGGTCGACAAATATATCGCCGACCCGCTCTGCGGCTTTGTGCCGACGGTCAGCCTGATGCGCGACATGATGAGCGGGATCCGCTTCATCACAGATCAAAAAAATGTCAATGGCATGAACAAGGACACCCCGGTGCTGCTGATCTCGGGTGGGGACGACCCCGTGGGTGAAAACGGCAAGGGCGTCGAGCGCGCCTATAAATCCATCTGCCGCGCCGGTGTCAGGGATGTCAAGATGAAGCTCTACCCCGGTGCCCGGCACGAGCTCCTGAACGAGCTCAACCGCGACGAGGTCATGAACGACATCCTGACCTGGATCGACGAAAAGCTTGAAAAGTAATATCCGTACGCAGCCTCTCCCATAAGCCTATCCGGCTTATGGGAGAGGCTGCGGCTTATGATTTCCTGATGTTGTCGATATTCTCGGTGGTGCCGCCGCCGGTGTCGTCGGGGTCGCGCAGCTTCGATCATCACCGCATCCTCATAGTCGGAAATGTCACTTGTCAGCGCCCTCCGGCAATGGTTGGCGGCTCCTCTATGTCAGGATTGGATCCCTTTT
>CACXDT010000233.1 GCA_902766405.1 Oscillospiraceae bacterium | reverse complement strand
TTGCCCAACATTTTTAAGTGAAATATGCATTTCTGCGCGCGGGCGGCTAATAGCCGCCCCTACGGTAGAACCCCCAATTTCAGACTTATTTCACAGCCCCAGTATATTTGCTGTGTTCAGGTTTTGTTCCTGATTGCGTCGAGATAGGCGCGGATGACCTTCACGCTTCCGTCGACGCCGACCTTGCTGCTGTTGACGATCAGATCGTAATTCTCGCTCTCGCCCCAGACCTGGTCGGTGTAGTAGCGGTAGTAGCTGGCGCGGTCCTTGTCCACCTCTTTGATCAGCTTGCGGGCCTGGTCGTAGCCGAGGTTCTTGCGAACCATCATCGTCTCGACACGGTCGGCAATGTCGCCGCGGATGAAGACCTTCACGAGGTCGTGGCGGTTACGCAGGATATAGTCAGCGCAGCGGCCGACGAAGATCCCGTCGCCCTTTTCGGCCAGCGAGCGGATCGCGTCGAACTGGGCGGAGGCCACCTGCAGATTCAGCCGGACACCCTCGTGCATGGCGCCGAAGTGAGGGGTCGGCATAATGTAGGTGGAGACGCGCTTTTCGTCGTAGGAGTGGAAAATCTCTTTGCTGAACTGAGAGTTGGCGGCAGCCTCATCTACGATCTCTTTGTCGTAGCACACAAGCCCCAGCTCCTTGGCGAGGAGTCTGGCGATCTCGTGTCCGCTGCTTCCATGCTCTCTTCCGATGGTAATGATCATAGAATCGCCCCCATTCGCAGTTTTTCTTTACAGATAAATCTTACCACAGCATGACAAAAAGTGCAAGTTTTTTAATCATGTCTTTTGGAAAAAACAGTGATTTTTTCCGCATATTCTGAACGCTGTCTATCGGGTCTTTATGCGGCTGCTTCATCGGTTGTTTTTTTCCGATAGGTGTCGCCCTTGTGCAGCAGCGGGGAGATGCGCTTGTAGAGCAGCAGCGTCAGCAGCGCGTCGATTGCGCCCTTAAGCAGGTTAAAGGGCACGACCGCGAACAGCACCAGCGTGGACACGCTCGTGATACGCGGATTCACCTTGGTGCCCATGCCGACAATGGCCTCGAGCGGCATTCCGTAGAGCTCGGAGAATTTGGGCAGCAGGTAGATCGCGTTGAAGGTGCTGCCGAAGACCGTCATCACCAGCGTACCGGCGACAAGGCCGATCAGCGCGGTCTTTTTGCTGGGCCTGGCGTGGTAGACCACGCTGGCCGGCAGCACGAACGAGCAGCCGACGGCGAAGTTGGCAAAGTCGCCGACGAAGGCTGTTGAGGTGCCCTTTAACAGGAGCTTGAGCAGCACCTTGATCAGCTCGGTGACAACGCCGGCCACCGGCCCGAGGTAAAAGGTGCAGATCAGCACCGGCAGCTCGCTGAGGTCGATCTTATAGAAGGGCGGGGCGAAGGGCAGCGGGATCTCGATGAGCATCAGCACGCCGGCCATGGCCGCAAAGATGGCCACATAGGCGGCATAGTGCGTGTCGGAGAACTTTTTTCTGCCTTGGCACAGCCACTTTTCAAAGCCGAGCGCCAGCAGGCACAGCGCCGCGAAGATCACGAGACAGACGAGAACAAAGCCGAGATTTTCTTTCAGAGTTTCCATTGGTTTCCCTCCTGATCATCATGCGGTAAGGGAAACGCTTTTCATACAAAAATGCCCTGAGAACAGCGTTCCCAGGGCAAAGAGAGCATAAAAAGCATTCCTCTTCCATCCAGACTGTACTGTCGGTACCGGAATCGCACCGGTTCGTGCCAGATATGGCTCGCGGACTTGGGAAACGCGGCTCCGGTCGCATGGTGTCGCGATCAGGAGACGTTTCGATCACCGCCGGTCGGGAATTTCACCCTGCCCTGAAGAATTTACAACGAGATCATAACACGACAAGTATGTTTTGACAAGAGGGAAAATTAAGAATACAATAGGAGACGATCAATTGCCGGAGGATGCAGTCTATGGACGAGCGCGCGATTACCTGTTGTTTCAGCGGCCACAGGCCGAACAAGCTGCCCTGGGGCTTTGACGAGAGCGATACGCGCTGCCAGTCCATGGTGGCCGAGCTGACAGCCCGGCTCGACGGTATCTACGAGAGCGGCTATCGGCATTTTCTCTGCGGCATGGCCATCGGCTGCGACATGCTGTTTGCCGAGGCGGTGCTTGCCCTGCGGGAGGAACACGGCGATGTGACGCTCGAGGCCGCGATCCCCTGTCTCAGCCAGCCGAACGCCTGGCCGAAGGCCCAACAGCAGCGCTACGAACACCTGCTCTCCGAGTGCGACAGCGTCAGCTTCCTGCAGCACCAATACACGCCGGGCTGCATGCTGCGCCGCAACCGCTATATGGTCGATCACGCCTCGCTGCTGCTGTGCTGCTTCAACGGGCAGAGCGGCGGCACGATGAATACAATCCTCTACGCCCGGCGCTCGGGCGTGGACGTGGTGATTATTGATGTATAGAGCATAACCGCTTCCTATCGGGACGTATGAAACAGATGATCACGTAGAGGCCGACGCCCAGCCTATGGCCGGGCCCGGCAGAGAGACGTGATCATATACATAAATCCCAGGCAAATTCGCAGCATTCTGCGTCTTCGCTTGGGATTTATGTACAATTGGAGTCTGTATCGCCGGGACGCCG
>CACXDT010000232.1 GCA_902766405.1 Oscillospiraceae bacterium | reverse complement strand
TAATCGTAACTTTTCAGTCCCTAACGGGACTAAAAAGTTAGAGGGATGCACCGCGCTGCGCGCACTCGCTTGCGTGAGACGCTCGCACACTTGCGCGGCGAGAAGAGTTTTTTCCGAGGCGCATGTCCCCGGAAAAAACAGATTTGAATAGCTTTTTCGCCTTGCGAGGCGAAAAATCAGAGGCGTTCCCCCTCTGAACTCCCCCTCTAATCTGAGTGGACTGAATAATTACGATTAATCGCACATTGCGCAAAAGCCGCCGCGGGTGCTCCGCGGCGGCTTTTGCAATCCGAGACGGGAAATGGAAATAAAACTTGAAACCGATGCGAATTCATAGTATATTTCATGGAGAGTTATGGATGATAGCTTTATTGAAATAATACAACGAGGTATGAACTATGCACTATGATTATCTGATCGTCGGCGCGGGGCTGTACGGCGCGGTGTTTGCGCACGAGGCGAAGGCCGCGGGCAAGACCGCGCTCGTGATCGACCGCCGTGCGCAGATCGCCGGCAATGTCTACACCGAGGAGATCGAGGGTATCAACGTCCACCGCTATGGCGCGCACATCTTCCATACGAACGACAGCAAGGCGTGGAATTATGTAAACCAATTTGCCGAGTTCAACCGCTATACCAATTCGCCGGTGGCCAATTACCGCGGCGAGCTCTACTCCCTGCCCTTCAACATGTACACGTTCAACAAAATGTGGGGCGTCGTCACACCGCGCCAGGCCGAGGCGAAAATCGCGCAGCAGCGCGCCGAGGCCGGCATCACCGAGCCGAAAAACCTTGAGGAGCAGGCCATCTCGCTTGTCGGCACGGACATCTATGAAAAGCTTGTCCGGGGCTACACCGAAAAGCAGTGGGGCCGCCCCTGCACCGAGCTGCCGGCCTTCATCATTCGCCGCCTGCCGGTGCGCCTGACCTTTGACAACAACTATTTCAACGCGCGCTACCAGGGCATCCCGATGGGCGGCTACACGCGCATGGTCGAAAAGATGCTCGCTGGCACCGAGGTTCGCCTTGGTGTGGACTATCTCGAGCACAAGGCAGAATATGACGCGCTTGCCGACAAGGTTGTGTTTACCGGGCCGATCGACGAGTATTTCGGCTACTGTCTCGGCCCTCTGGAGTACCGCAGCATCCGCTTCAAAACCGAGGTACTGGATACGCCGAATTACCAGGGCAACGCCGTCATCAACTATACCGACCGCGAGACGCCCTATACCCGTATCATCGAGCACAAGCACTTCGAGTTTGGCGCCCAGCCGAAGACCGTGATCTCGCGCGAGTACAGCAGCGAGTGGAAGCTCGGGAACGAGCCCTATTATCCCGTGAACGATGAGAAAAACAAGGCCCTGTACGAACAGTACCGCGCGTTGGCTGAGCGGGAGAGCCGCGTGATTTTCGGCGGCCGTCTCGGCGAGTATAAATACTACGACATGGACGCGGTGATCGCGAGCGCACTGAAGAAGGCCGAAGAGATCTTATAAAATCCGGTTACAGGGCTGCCATGCAGGCGGCCCTGTATTTTCTCGGACGAACAGGCCGCGAGGTTTTACACTTCATTCACTATTTTAAGCGAGAGAGTTGTATAATCATAGCAATCTGTGTATGATAAATACGGGTTAATACGATCATGGAGAAACGGAGGATGCCGCATGAGCAAGCGCGCACTTGTAGTGGAAGACGACAGCAACATTGCCGAGCTTCTGCGTTTATATCTGGGAAAGGACGGCTTCGACGTGATGCTCTGCGCCGACGGAGCCAAGGCCGAGGGTGTGTTTGACCTGTTTACGCCCGATGTGGTGTTGCTGGACATCATGCTGCCGGGCCGGGACGGCTGGCAGATCTGCCAGGCCATCCGCAAAAAGTCCGCCACACCGATCATCATGCTGACGGCAAAGGGCGAGCTGAACGACAAGGTCACCGGTCTGGAAATGGGCGCTGACGACTATATCACCAAGCCCTTCGAGGTCAAGGAGCTGATCGCGCGCGTCCACGCCGTGATGCGCCGCAGCGAGGCCGACGCCCCGATCGAGAAAAAGCTGAGCTTCGATAAGCTTATCATCAATCTCGACTCCTACGAGCTGGTGGTCGACGGGAAGAAGATCGACACCCCACCGAAGGAGATGGAGCTGCTGTTCCACCTGGCCTCGTCGCCCAACCGCGTCTTTACACGCAACCAGCTGCTCGACGAGGTCTGGGGCTTTGACTATTTCGGCGACTCGCGCACCGTGGATGTGCACATCAAGCGCCTGCGCGAAAAGTTAGAGGGCGTCTCGGACAAGTGGAGTCTGAAGACCGTCTGGGGCGTGGGCTACAAGTTCGAGCTCGTCGAGTAAGCGGTGAAGAGCGTATACGCGCGCAATGTCGCTGAGACGGCGCTGCTGGTTTTCCTGGGCTTTCTGCTGTTGGCGCTGTCCTTCGTGGGCATCGGCAGCCGCTATGTGCTGCGGGAAAACGAGGAGCGTATGGAGCGTACCGCCAACGAGGCGGCGCGCCTGGCCATGGCCGTTGTGCAGAAGGATGAGCTGAGCGGCTGGAATATGTCGATGAGCCTGACCTCGCTCGGCAGTGTGACAGGGAGTCATATCTTTATCACCGATACCGACGGCACCATCGTCTCGTGTTCGGACAAGGGCATGAAGTGCGAACACATCGGCACCGTCCTGCCCGCGGAGCTGCTCAAGCGTGTGGCCGGCGACTGCTGCTGCGAACGCAGTGATCTCGGCGGCATGTACCCCAACCGGCGCTATGTGCTCGCCCGTCCGGTCGAGAGCGGGGGGCGGCTGCTGTGCTATGTGTTTGTCACCAACCAGGCCGATACTATTTTCGGCGGCTGGCATACCTTCCTGTATGTGTCGGCGCTGATAGCCTTAGCGGTGTTTATCGTCTCGATGCTGAGCTCAATGGTGCTCTCGCGCCGGATGACCCAGCCGCTTGACGAGATGGCCGCGGCCGCGCGGAAGTACGCGCGGGGAGACTTCTCGGTGCGCGTCCGGCAGGCGGAGGATCCGACCTCGGAGATCGGCGCGCTGGTCGAGTCCTTCAACAAGATGGCCGACAGTCTCGAGAGCGCCGAGCGGCGGCGCAGCGAGTTTATCGGCAACATCTCGCACGAGCTGCGCACGCCGATGACGACGATCGCCGGCTTTGCCGACGGCATTCTGGACGGCACAATCCCACCGGAGGACGAACGGAAGTATCTGGTCTCGATCCGCGACGAGACCCGCCGCCTTGCGCGCCTGGTGCGCGAGATGCTGAGCATGTCGCAGGTGAACGCCCGCGCGAGCGACCCGACGAGGCGCACGGTCTTTGATTTGACCGAGCTTGTCGTGCAGACGATGCTGTCCTTCGAGACGCGCGCGACGAAGAAGCGCCTGGACGTCGATCCCCAGCTGCCCGAAAACCACCTGATGGTGCGCGCCGACAAGGACGGCATCACGCAGGTGATCTACAATCTGATGGACAACGCCGTGAAGTTCGCCCGGCCCGGCACGACGATCGTGCTGCGCATCTATAAGGAGAACGGCAAGGCCCTGGTCTCGATCCGGGACGAGGGCGAGACGATCCCTCCGGACGATCTGCCATATATCTTCGACCGCTTCCACAAGTCCGACCGCAGCCGCAGTATGGACAAGGACGGCGTCGGATTGGGACTGTATCTCGTCAAATCCATCATCAACAGCCACGATGAGGATATCGCGGTCAAGAGCGAGAAGGGCGTGACCGAGTTCGTGTTTACCCTGCCTCTGGCGGAGGCATAAGAAAAGAGTGGAGCTATGAGTGATAATAACTGGTACAGCAGCGAGAGCTGGTATGCCCCGCTGAAGCGGGCCGAGGCGCCCGACCCGGCCAGGAGAGAGGGCAAGCAGGAAAACAAGAAGAAAAAGAAGGTCTGGCCCCGGGTCTTTGGCGGCATCATGCTGCTGCTGGTGCTGATCGTCGGCAGCTCCTATGCGCTGCGCGAGAGCGCGCAGAATCTGCCTGTCCTCTTCCCAAAGGCAAGCGACAAGCCCGCCGACAACGGCCGGGACGACGGCTTCTTCTACAGCAGGGGCGACGAGGCTGAAGACGGGGATGACGACGCCGACTCGGGCACGGATTCGGATAACGACGGCATGCCCGACGACTGGCGCGATTTCTTTAAGAATTACTACACGACGACCGAGACCGAGACTGTCAATATCGACATGCCCCGCGCCACTGTGCCGATCGACGCTGCGCTGCAGCTGAGCGAGGCCGACGGTGAGGAGCTGTCGCTCTCGGAGCTCTACGAGCGGTGTATGCGCTCGGTGGTCGGTATCCAGGCCTACACCAGGGGCCGTCTGGGCTACTCCTGGGGCTCCGGCGTGATTGCGACCGCGGATGGACTGATCATCACGAACACCCATGTCGTCAACGGCTGCAGCAAGGCCACCGTGATCCTGTATGACGACCGCGAGTTTGAGGCTACGCTGGTCGGCGCCGACGCGCTCAGCGATATCGCGGTCTTAAAGATCGAGGCCGAAGAGCTGCCGGCCGCTGTTTTTGGCGACAGTGCCGCGCTCGCGGTGGGCGATCGCGTGGCTGCCATCGGCAACCCCCTGGGCGAAAGCTTCCGCATGACGCTGACGGACGGCATCATCTCGGCCATCGCGCGCGACATGAGCTATCGCGGCCACGACCTGACGCTGCTGCAGACCAACGCCGCGCTCAACGAGGGCAACTCCGGCGGGCCGTTGTTTAACCTGTACGGGCAGGTGGTCGGCATCACCAACATGAAAATGATGTCCACGGCCAGCTCAATCGAGGGCATCGGTTTTGCCATCCCGACATCAAATGTCCGCACAGTGTTCAATTCGATCGTGAAAAACGGCGAGTATCGCGGCCGCGCCTCGATCGGCATTACGGTTGGGGCGATCCCCGAGAACGCCCAGAGCGAGTACGAGCTCCCCGCCGGTCTGATGATCATGGGCGTGAGCAAGGGCTCAGACGCGAAGGAGAAGGGCATCGCCGAGGGCGACGTGCTGACAGCCGTGAACGGCACCCCGGTCACAACGACCGCGGAGGTCGTCGCCATCAAGGACAAGCTCGCCGTCGGCGACACGATGACGCTGACGATCTGGCACGAGGGCGAGACCCGGGATGTGGAGATCGAGCTCAGGGATACGCTGGATATCTACGGCGGGTAAAAGAAAAACAAACACTGTGGACGCTATTAATAATATGTACAATGAGTCCTGGAAGGAGGGGTCTCTAATGGGAAAAGAAGTTCGATATGTATTGAAGCGTGGAACTGAACTAACGGCAGAAGAAATTGCCATGATTGAAGCAGCGCGAGATTTGCCTGCCGAGTATGATGAGGATAACCCGGAGATCGACCCGGTGGCAACTCCTGAACAGTATGCAGCGCTTATGAATGCCGTGGCAGACCGCAATCGCCGCATTTCCAGAAGGCGGGCCTAAAATCCGCCTTCAGCTGTGCATAAGTTCGTGTAGCGAAATCAAAGATTTGGAAGCTCACTTAAGGCAATACCGCATAATGCGGCAAGAGCAGATTCCGAGAAAAACCGAGTTCTGATGATGGCACTTTTTCGCAGGAATACTTTG
>CACXDT010000231.1 GCA_902766405.1 Oscillospiraceae bacterium | reverse complement strand
GCCGGTCTCGCCCCGCACGGGGCGAGTGGATTGAAATCGTGTGAGGCAGAGCCGGGAAAAGGAACTTGCTAGTCTCGCCCCGCACGGGGCGAGTGGATTGAAATGATTGTTGCCCAGCTGGAAATGGCGGTCGCCAGGCGTCTCGCCCCGCACGGGGCGAGTGGATTGAAATCTCCCTTCTTGAACAGGTGCAGCTGCTCCAGCGGGTCTCGCCCCGCACGGGGCGAGTAGATTGAAATCATCGCGTGCGCGCGTGACGCCTCGCCGGCTGCCTGTCTCGCCCCGCACGGGGCGAGTGGATTGAAATGTTATCGAATTAGAAAGCTAACACCAAGAGAATGCGTCTCGCCCCGCACGGGGCGAGTGGATCGAAATGTGAACTTCCCGAAGATGAAAAGCTCTGGCCTCGTGTCTCGCCCTGTATGTGAATTGTACAGTCCGCGCTTGAAGAAACCGGCCTTTTGTGATAAAATGCCTTGACTTTCAAGGACAAAGGACGGTTTTTTCATGTTTCAGGGCTTTACCGAGCGGACAAGCGGTTTTCTGTGGGATCTGAGCTTCAACAACGAGCGCCCCTGGTTTTTAGAGCACAAGGCCGAATTCGAGACCGTGCTCCACGAGCCCTTCAAGGCCCTCGCCGCGGACACGCTCGCCCTCGTGCGGCAGCGCCACCCCGAGCGGGACCTGAACTGCCACGTCTCGCGCATCTACCGCGACGCGCGGCGGCTCTTCGGCCGCGGGCCGTACAAGGATCATCTGTGGTTTACGGTTTTTGACGGTGAGAAGGATCTGGGCGGCCCGGCCTTCTTCTTCGAGCTCGGCGCCGCGACCTACAGCTATGGCCTTGGCTACTGGGATGCCTCACCCACGGCGATGGAGGCCTTTCGCCGCGCTGTGGACGCCAATCCCGCGCGCTTCGAGCGCATGGCTAAGGCCCTGGCACGTGACAGGGAGCTGCGCATTGCCGGGCCCGAGTACAAGCGCCCCAAGGGAGAGCGCGGCGCGATCATCAACCCCTATTATAACCGCCGCTATCTGATGCTGTCGGTGGAGCGAGACTTCGGCGGCGACGCACTGAGCCCCCAACTGCCGCAGCTTCTGACCGGAACCTACGAGGAGCTCTTTCCGATGTACGACTTTTTCTGGGACTGCTGGCGCAGCGCCGAGTGAGATTGTCAGGGGGGACAGTTCTGCTGACGACGCGAAACATACCAAGAAGCACTGAAGGAGGTGATCCCCGATGAATGCGAGCGCTCCGTTTTCATCGTTTTCATCCATCGTCGTGTTTGACGTGGAGACCACCGGGCTGGACAGCCGCTTCGATACCATCATCGAGTTCGGCGGGATCAAGGTGACCGGGGAGAGTGGGAATCCGACAGTGTCGGAGGAAGCGGACCTGTTGATCCGGCTGCCGGAGGGAAAAACGCTTGGCAGCAACATCACACAGCTGACGGGGATCACGCCCGCCATGCTGAGCGAGCACGGCGTGGCGCCGCAGCTGGCAGCCGAGACGATAGCCGGCCGCTTTCTCGGCCCGCATACCCTGCTGGTCGCCTACAACGCCCAGTTTGATCTCTGCTTTCTGTACCGCTTTCTGAAGCGATACGGGCGCGAGGGCAGTCTGCGCGGGATAAAAATGCTCGACGCCCTGACCGTATACAAGGATCGCCGGCCGTATCCCCATAAGCTCTGCAACGCCATCGAGAGCTATCGGCTGAGCGGGCAGAACTCCCATCGGGCGCTCGACGACGCGAAGGCGACCTGGGAGCTGCTCGGCGCCATGCACGAGGAGTGCGCCGATCTGGAGCGATACGTCAACCTGTTCGGCCATCATCCAAGGTACGGCATCTCCGGGCCAAGGATATCCTCGATCACCTATCGGGCGCAGGAATACAGCGCGGGCAAAAAGCTCTATCTTTTGCACTAACAGAAAAGGGGTTGTCAGGGGGAACGATTTTCCTGACATCTCGGTTCTCCAGTCAGGGAAAGAAGGAAAATGCGCCATGAAGCTCTCTGTTTTGCGAAACTTTATCGTGATCGCGCAATGCGGCAGCCTTACACGGGCGTCCGAGCAGCTGCTGATCTCTCAGCCGACGTTGAGCCGCCAAGTCCGGGAGCTGGAGGAGGAACTGGGCACCTCGCTTTTCGAGCGGAGCAAGGAGGGACTGCAGCTCAATGAGGCAGGGGAACGTCTGGTAACGGAGGCCTCTGATATTGTAGAGCGCTGCGACCGCCTGCCCAGTCTCTTTCAAACCGAGAGGCAGAGCGAGTCTGACAAGTCGGTTCGAGAGGTTTTGCGGATCGGATATCACAGCTTCTTTAACATGGGCGAGGTCTATCAGGCGGCCGCCGCGCTGCGCAAGGAGGCGCCGAAATCGGAAATCATGCTGTTGCCCGATGGCGTGAACGAGCTCAGGGAGGGCCTTCTGTCCAACCGCTATGATGTACTGTTCAGCATGAAGGCCTATTATGAGGATGTCCCCGGCCTTCGGATCCTGCCGTTTCGGGAAAACCGTTTCCAGCTGGTCGTTCCCGCGGATCATCACCTGGCCGCACGAGAGAGGGTCAGCATCGGCGAGCTCCGGTCCGAGCCGTTCATCCTTTTGCATCGGGTGCACTCGCCCGTCACGGTCGATCGCATCATCAGCCTGTGCGTGAAAAACGGCTATTCTCCCCGTGCCGTCGCCTATGTACATTCGATGGAGGAAGGGCTGCGCCTCGCCGGCGCCGGGCAGGGCATCACCTTCTTTTTCTCCCAAATGCAGATGGAGGGGCTGGCCCAACGCTATCACGTCCGCTTTCTCGATTTTGAGGATGCGGAGGCCAGCGTTCCGCTGGCCCTGGTCTGTAAGGAAAAAAACCAGAAGCAAACCCTGCGGCGTTTGATCGCGCTGCTTGGGCTGTAAAAGACGATCTCGCACAGGCGTCCGATGTGCGAGATCCTCTTTGCTTTTATCTATGCAAAAAACGAATAGATAGATAGGAGCTCTATAAAAAATACAAAAATGATATTGGACGATTTTGAATCTTTGTATTACATTATACCTAAGAAGCGACCCCGTCGAGGGGCGCTTTATCGAACATTATCAACAAAAGGAGGACCCCCAAATGAAAAAAGTCATTTCCCTTGCATTGGTACTGATGCTGATGCTCACGCTCTCCATGGCCGCGTATGCTGCCACCCCCAACTACGAGAAACCCGTTATCTGGTTCAACCGTCAGCCTTCCAACAGCCAGACCGGCGAGCTGGACATGGACGCGCTGACCTTCAACGGAAACACCTACTATGTTGGCTTCGACGCTGTTCAGGGCGCTGTCCTGCAGGGCCAGATGATCGTCGATTATCTGCAGGCCCAGGGCGCTGAGATCGACCGCAACGGCGACGGTATCATCGGCTATGTCCTGTGCATCGGCGACGTCGGCCACAACGACTCCATCGCCCGTACCCGCGGCGCGCGTCTGGCTCTCGGCACCGCTGTTCCCGACAGCGCCCAGGGCAAGACCG
>CACXDT010000230.1 GCA_902766405.1 Oscillospiraceae bacterium | reverse complement strand
GGCAACACCGCACAATTCGCCTTCGGCATCTTCTGGAAAATCTGCGCCCTGATTTCGTCACTTTTTCTTGCAATACACAAAGTATTTCTGCGAAAAAGTGCCATCATCAGACCCTACGCCCAGATTTTCTCAGAATCTGCTCTTGCCGAATTATGCGGTATTGCCCTAAAATAAATCCAGTTCGCTGTCAAGATAGATCTCCTCGCGCACGGTCAGTTGGTATTCGGGCTTTGTCAGATAATAGAGCAGAAATTCCAGCACCACGGCGCTGCCGAGGCTCCGCCCCTCGAGCTTGAACTGCGTAAAGCCGTTCGGCAGATATATGTTTTGAATATCCTCGATGCCGATAAAGCCGGGATTGCGCATCGCGTCCGAAAAGCGGTAGCCCCGCGTGGCATTCGGCGACACACAGCGGTGCTCGCCTCCGTCCTCGCCAAGGTTTTTGCGGCTGACGGCCTCATAGCAAGCTCTGCGCTCCGAGCAGACAAAGGAGCAACACTCGTTGCACAGAAATTCCACCTTCCGCTTCTGCGGAGCGCTGAGTGCGTTCAGACGCGCAAAATCCCTGTTCAGCCGGAAGTCCGGCACCACATAGTGAAATTCCGCGCGGTTCAGTTCCTTCTCAAACGCCGCAAACGCCGTCAGCACCTTCGTGGTCGATGAGACGTAATAAAAGCCGGGATAGCGCTCTTTCAGATAGTCCAGCAGCAGATCCGATGTGAGGATCACGCCGTTCGGGACGCTGCCGCTTGTTTCAAACAGGGCGCACAGAGCGTTGCAGCGTCTGTCTGTGAGGTGCTCCGCACGCAGCAGAGAGTTACTGAAGGTCAGGCGCGCGGAGATGCCAAATGTGCGCAGCAGCGCCGCCGCTTCCTCCGGCCGATCCTCCCCGAAGCCGACCCGCCCGCCGCCCCAGAGGCAGTCGGCGGGCGCGCCGTAGACCGAGCCGATCTCGCACCAGTCGTAGAAGTATTCCCGGTGTGTATAGAAAAGCGGCAGAAAGACGCGGTACAGCTCGATAAATTCAAACAGCCCCGGCAGATGAAATACTGCTTTTCCCGCCTGCGGCTCAAGCGCGCTGTCGTTCATACCAGCAGATAGCCGCGCCAGCCGCGCACGGAATAATACGAGTCGGCGCCGTTGTGGAAGGTGAACACGCGCCCGTAGCGGCGCTCGCAGAAGAGCGCCCCGCCCTGTCGCCGGATATCGTCCGGCGCGGCGATCCAGCTCGAGGTCTTTAAATCGAACTCACCAAGTGTCTGTAATTGATAATAAAGCGCCTCGTCCATCAGCTCGACGCCCATCTCCCGCGCTTGCCGCAACGCGCTGCCGGCGGGCGGGTTTTTCGTGCGCTTAAATAGCGCCTCGTCATCATAGCAGAGACTTCTCCGCCCGCTCGGGCTCTCCTTCGCGCAGTCGCAGAAGATCAGCGCGCTTTTGTCAGGCAAAAAGCCGATCGCGTCCGGCTCTCCGCCACTCTCTTCCATGCGCCGCAGAACCGCGAGAGCTCTATCGTTATCGCGCAGGCGCTCCTCCACGTCTTCCCAGCGCAGGCCCGGGTGCCGCTCGTCATGTACCTGGAATCTGGCTTTCAGTATTTCAATCATAACTGTCCCTCCGTCTGTCCTTTATTTCTTTTTCGCCGCGGGCAGCTCGTCCGCGACTGCCTGCACGATGCTGCACAGCAGCTCCCGGCGGTCCACGTCCGCCAGCAGCATTTCCTTCGCCCCGTCGTAGGGCCGCTCCATCCGCGTTTCCAGCCCCGCCTCGCGCAGCGCTCGCAGCGCCGCGGGCGTGGGCTTGAGCAGCAGGCGGTCGTCATATACGCCGCCGACCACCTTGTCATGACAGTAGAGCACATACTCCCCCATCATCGGCCGGGCGCGAACTGAATCCAGCGCCTCGAGCTGTTCGAGCACGAAGTTCAGGTATTCTTTCGTTGACGCCATACGCTCACACCTTTTAAAAATTGAAAATCAAATATAATAAGCGCGTCTGCGCTTATTATATCATAAGGCCAGAGGACTTATGATATAATTCTTCATGTTTTTCGGTTGCCGCGCGAGCGGCGAGAAAAACGACGTAAAATCAATTATAATAAGCGCTTCTGCGCTTATTATATCATAGCTTCTTTCAATTAGGGAACTATGAAAATCACGGTTTCTCGGTCGTGCATTATGTAAACCAGGCCCGCAGAGCTTGCGGAAACGGGCAGAAAGAAAGCAGGCTTCCGGGTATTGGGAGCCTGCTTTTCTGCCTGGTCACCGCACAGACGCAGGCGGCGTCACTCGTCAAGCTTCAACACCGCGAGGAAGGCCTCGGTCGGGATCTGGACCGTGCCGAGCTGGCGCATCTTCTTTTTGCCCTCCTTCTGCTTTTCAAGCAGCTTCTTCTTGCGGGTGATATCGCCTCCGTAGCACTTGGCGAGCACGTCCTTGCGCATGGCCTTGACGGTCTCGCGCGCGATGATCTTGCCGCCGATGGCCGCCTGGATCGGCACCTCGAAGAGCTGGCGCGGGATATTGTCCTTGAGCTTTTC
>CACXDT010000229.1 GCA_902766405.1 Oscillospiraceae bacterium | reverse complement strand
TTTGCAAATAGTGGGCGAATTCGCAGGAAATTTTGCGAATTCGCCCACTATTACTGTAAAATACTATAGATGCTCTGCACGGGCGCGAAGTTCAGCGCCCCTACGATAGAAACCACAATTTCAGACTTTTTTCACAGCCCCGTTTTTGTCTGATTATTCACTTTTTGTTTCAAAAATCGCGGTCTTCTCCCATGATCCATGCATCCTGATGATCTGTGTAAATGAGCTTCATATAATACTCATTTCAGCATGATTTCATACGGTTTTCCGAAGATCCCGTAGCCTTTTTTCACAGTCTCTTCTCCCCGCTTCACGCGAGACAGCGGCACTCCATGTAGAAGCGTTTTTCGTCAGCCTCGCCCATCGAAAAGGTCTTGCGCGGCATACGTCCGCGAGCGTTGAGGATGTCGAAAAAGCTGTTTTTGTCGATCGGCGGCAGCAGCAGTCCGACGGTGCCCTCCTCGCGGCTGAGCGCACGCACGGCCTCCTCGCCGTGGATGTAATCGATCGAAGCGCCGGGATTCTCTTCAAGCAGCCGGTCGAGCACGCTCTGCACGGTGCTGACCGCGAGCTCGTCCCCGCCGCCGGGCACGGACAGCGTGACATTCTCTTTTGCCGTGACAAGCGTGATCGGCTGCCGCGGCGACACTGTCTCGGGCAGCGCGTCCGTCAGCGCCTCGATCAGCGCAGGCGCAGCAATCCCGCGGACGATGCGGTGGATCGGCTCGAAGCGCAGCGCCTCGTCGTAGAGATTCACAACCTCGCACATGGCATGGCGCAGCGGATGGTCGGGACCGAGCTCGGCCTTTTTCTCCTCCCAGCAGCGCTTGGCCGCGGCCAGCGAGTGGTTCCCGTCGCCGACAGCGAAGAGCAGCGCGCCGCCGTTGGCCGCCTGCTGGGCGCGCATGACGGCGTCAATCTTTTGCAGATCCGCCGCGTCCGTCACGGCCCAGCCGCGCAGATGACCGCCCGAGAGCATCAGCTCGACATCGTAGACGCAGGCAAGCCGCTCCCGCGCGGCGTACAGCGGCTCGATCAGCGTGCGCATCGGGTCGTTCGCCAGCAGCATGACGTGCCCTGTCTCCAGCGGTGCGCCGCGGCGGACGGCCACGCGCGGCGGCAGCCGCTCGACCACGGTCAGCTCGGTCGGCTGGATGGCCGGGTGCACAGCCTCGTCAAAGTCGTACTGCTCCAGGTCGACCGCGCCGACAAGCCCCAGGCGTTTGCCGGAGGGCGTGGTGCGCTCGGTGAGAACATAGCCGCCGCGCACAGCGGTCTCCAGAATACCGGCGGCAAGGTAGTCTCGCATCGTCTGCTGGACGGCCGGGATACGTGTCTCGGCCTCGCCGAGCCAGCACTCGGGTATAATCATCCGCAGCGTCGAGGGGGCCTCCCCCACAAAACGTTCCGCGCGCTCCCAGTAGTCAGGCTGGGAGGTATACTGGTCGCAGGCGATGCACGGCCAGCGATCGATCTCGGTATTGTTTTTTGGCAGTAAAAGCTCTGTCGGCTGAAAAGCAAGCTCCATAGTCGCCGCTCCTCCTGTTTTGTTTTTCATACAGTATAGTACGCCGCCCACCCAAACGCAAGCGCCCACAGCAAAAATAAATTGCGTGCAAGAAATATTCACGGTTTCTTTCTTGACTTTTCCGTATACTCTGTTAGAATAATGTGCCGAAAACGCAGACGGGGTTATCTCAAAAGCCGGTAAGAAAACGTAGGGGAGGCTATTAGCCTCCCGTGCGGCACAAGCTAAACCATGAATCATGTGGCGATAGCTCACCCAATGGTGCGAATTCGCCTTACATTTTCACGGCTTTCGGCTGGTTCTGCCGGGCGGCTAATAGCCGCCCCTACGGAGTGTTCTTCTACTTTTACGCATTTTGAGATAGCCTCTCTTTTCAAACAAGGCGGGTATATCTTTGCCGCCTGTCTTCCCGTGCCGCAGCTCGGCGGAAAGGAGAGAGTCCATGCTCAAAACACTGGGAAAAAGTGTGCGGGAGTTCAAGCTCCCGAGTATCGTGTGTCTGCTGCTGATGGTATTCGAGGTCGTTCTCGAGGTGCTGATCCCCACCCGCACGGCGGACCTTGTCAACGGGGTCAAGGCCGGCATGCCCACCGAGCTGCTGATGAAGGACGGCCTGGTGCTGATCGCCATGGCCATGCTGAGTCTTATGTGCGGCGCCGGCGGCGGCTATTTCGGCTCGAAGGCCTCGGCGGGCTTTGCCCGCAACGTCCGGCATGACGTGTTTGAAAAGGTGCAGAGCTTCTCGTTCTCCAATATCGACAAGTTCTCCACGGCCTCGCTCGTCACCCGCCTGACGACCGACATCTCCAATGTGCAGATGGCCTATATGATGCTCATCCGCATCGCCGTCCGCGCCCCGCTGATGTTTATCTTCTCGATCATCGCGGCCTACCGCATGGCCGGGTCGCTGGCGACGACCTTTGTCATCGTGATCCCGTTCCTGGCCTTCGCCCTCATCACGATCGGCCGCAAGGCCATGCCCGCGTTCCGCGCCGTGTTCAAGAAGTACGACCGCATGAACGAGAGCATCGAGGAGAATGTGCGCGGTATGCGCGTTGTGAAGAGCTTCTCGCGCGAAAGCTATGAAAAGCAGAAGTTCGCCGCCGCCTCCGACGGCATCCGCAGGGACTTCACCTACGCCGAGCGCATTGTGGCCCTGAACAGCCCCGCCATGCAGCTGAGCATGTACTTCAACATGGTGTTTATCCTGACCGTCGGCGCCAGGCTGGTCATCACGAGCGGCGGTACCTACATCGACATCGGCCAGATCCAGGCCATGCTGTCCTACGGCTTCCAGATCCTGATGAGCCTGATGCTGCTCTCGATGATCTACGTCATGCTGACCATGTCGGCCGAGGCTGCGCGCCGCATCTACGAGGTGCTCACCGAGGAGTCGGCGCTCAAAAGCCCCGAGAACGCTATCGAGGAGGTTCGCGACGGGTCGATCGACTTTACCGACGTATCCTTCAAATACTCCGCGAGCGCCAAAAACTACGCGCTCTCGGGCATCGACATACACATCCCCTCCGGCGCGACCGTGGGCATTCTGGGCGGCACCGGCACCTCAAAGTCTACGCTGGTTCAGCTGATCCCCCGCCTGTACGATGTCAGCGAGGGCAGCGTGAAGGTTGGCGGCGTGGATGTGCGTGAGTACGATCTGCACGCGCTGCGCAACGCTGTGGCCATGGTACTGCAGAAGAACGAGCTCTTCTCCGGCACGATCGCCGAGAACCTGCGCTGGGGCAACGAGGACGCCACCGATGAAGAGATTGTCGAGGCCGCCAGGCTCGCCCAGGCCGACGAGTTCGTCTCCGCCTTCCCCGACGGCTACCATACGAAGATCGAGCAGGGCGGCACCAACGTCTCCGGCGGGCAGAAGCAGCGCCTGTGCATTGCGCGCGCTCTGCTGAAAAAGCCGAAAATTCTGATCCTGGACGACTCCACCAGCGCTGTCGACACCCGCACCGACGCGCTGATCCGCCAGGGCTTCAAAAACTACATTCCCGATACCACCAAAATCATCATTGCCCAGCGCGTCGCCTCGGTCCAGGACGCCGATCTGATCCTGATTATGGACAACGGCCGGATCGTCGAGCACGGCACGCATGACGAGCTGATGGCATCGAGCGAGATCTACCGCGAGATCTATGGGCAGCAGACCAAGGGAGGTGACGACAATGCCTAATCCGAGAGCCGGAAGACCCGGTATGAAAAACGGGATGAGCATGGCCGCCGCCCGCGATATGGCCCCGGCAAATCTCAAGCGCACCGTGAAGCTGCTGTTCCAGTTTTACCCGGTGCTGGCTCCGCTGACCCTGGGGCTGACGCTGCTCTCGTCGATCATCTCCTCGATCCCCTCGCTGTTTGTGCAGCGGGTCATCGCGGTCATCGAAAAGTGGTACGCCGTGCGCGACTGGGCCGCCGCCAAGGCCGAGCTCACGCCGGTCATCACGCTGCTGGTCATCCTCTATGCGCTGAGCCTCGCCTGCACCGTCGCCCAGACACAGCTGATGGCCTACATGACCCAGGGCTTTCTCGACAAGACGCGCCGCCTGCTGTTCGACAAGATGCAGGATCTGCCGATCCGCTATTTCGATACGCACAAGCACGGCGATATCATGTCGCACTACACCAACGACATCGACACCCTGCGCCAGTTGATCAGCCAGTCGCTGCCGTCGCTGCTGCAGGCCGGCTCGGTCGTGCTGGTGGTCTTTGCGATCATGCTGTATTTCAGCATCTGGATGACGCTGATCCTCTGCGTCGGCATTGTCGCGATGACGCTTGTCGTCGGCCGTCTCGGCGGCGGCTCGTCCCGCTACTTTGCCCGGCAGCAGAAATCTCTCGCCGAGACCGAGGGCACCGTGCAGGAGCTGATGAACGGCCAGAAGGTCATCAAGGTCTTCTGCCGCGAGCAGCAGAGCATCCGGGACTTCGACAGGATCAACGACACGCTCTTCAACGACAGCTTCAAGGCCAACGCCTACGCCTCGACCATGGGGCCGATCATGCTGAACATCGGCAACATCCTGTATGTGGTGCTGGCCCTGGTGGGCGGCAGCTTCATCCTCAACGCCGTGCCGAATTTCTCGCTGTCCGGCATGGCCTTCGACCTCTCGATCCTGATCCCGTTCCTCAACATGGTCAAGCAGTTTACCGGCAACGTCAACCAGCTGGGTCAGCAGATCAACTCGGTGGTCATGGCGGCGGCCGGCGCCGGACGCGTGTTCCAGCTGATGGACGAGGAGCCCGAGGCCGATAACGGCTATGTGACGCTGGTGAACGTCCATGTCGCCGAGGACGGTACGCTGACCGAGACCGAGGAGCGCACCGGCCACTGGGCCTGGCGCCACCCGCACGGCGACGGCACGCTGACCTACACGCCGCTCCGCGGCGATGTGCGCATGGTCAATGTCGATTTCTCCTACGACGGGGAGAAGCAGGTGCTGCACGATGTCAGCGTCTACGCCGAGCCGGGCCAGAAGGTCGCCTTCGTCGGGGCCACCGGCGCCGGCAAGACCACGATCACCAACCTCATCAACCGCTTCTACGACATTGCCGACGGCAAGATCCGTTACGACGGCATCAACATCAACAAGATCAAAAAGGCCGACCTGCGCCGCTCGCTCGGCGTGGTGCTGCAGGAGACCAACCTCTTCACCGGCAGCGTGATGGAGAACATCCGCTACGGCCGCCTGGACGCCACCGACGAGGAGTGCCGCGCCGCCGCGCGGCTCGCGGGCGCTGACAGCTTTATCACGCGCCTGCCCCAGGGCTATGACACGATGCTGCACAATAACGGCGCGAATCTCTCGCAGGGGCAGCGCCAGCTGATCGCGATCGCGCGCGCCGCCGTCGCCGATCCCCCGGTGATGATCCTCGACGAGGCCACCTCCTCGATCGACACGCGCACCGAGGCCATCGTGCAGCGCGGCATGGACAAGCTGATGGAGGGCCGTACGGTCTTTGTCATCGCGCACCGCCTCTCGACCGTCATGAACTCGGACGTCATCATGGTCCTTGATCACGGCCGCATCATCGAGCGCGGCAGCCACGACGCTCTGATCGCCGCGAAGGGCACCTATTATCAGCTCTACACCGGCGCGTTTGAACTAGAATAACTGTTCAGCCCCAATGTCATTAAGTTAAAATAAATAAAAAGAAATCGGACAGCCCACGGCTTCCCCTGGAGGGGAAGCTGTCAGCCGCCGATCCCCGCGAGGCGGATGACTGATGAGGTGGAAGTGTTTCGCGAGCACAAACGCAGCAATTGAGCGCAGCACCAAACACCTCATCCGTCACGGCCCTTGCGGGGGAAAGCGAGGCTCGCGCCGCCTGTGGCGGATGAAGCGAGCCGAGGCTTTCCGCAGCGGTCGAAAAATGCGAGGATCTGCGTAAGCCC
>CACXDT010000228.1 GCA_902766405.1 Oscillospiraceae bacterium | reverse complement strand
TTAAGTGAAATATGCATTTCTGCGCGCGGGCGGCTAATAGCCGCCCCTACGATAGAACCCCCAATTTCAGACTTATTTCACAGCCCCGGAGCACTCGCGCTCATCGCAGCGGGCTAAATACCCGCTTTGGTCGGCGCGAGGCATTGCGAAGCTCAGCTTAGGGAATTTTTGCCGGGGCAAAGCTCCGGCAAAAACAGAATTCAATTTGTTTTTCGCCTTCCGAGGCAAAAAATCAGGGGCGTTCCCCCTCTGAACTCTCCCTATTTAAGGCATGACTGACCAGTTACGAGTAAACAATCATTTACGAGCTTGTGAAAAAAGTCCGTTCCGGCCGTAGGGGCGCTTTACGAAGCGCCCGGCGGAAAAGAATATTAATCTTTGCAAATAGTGGGCGAATCCGCAGGAAATATTACGAATTCGCCCACTATTACTGCAAAATCATAAATGCACAGCAGGGGCGCTTCCGCGACCTGAGCGAAGCGAGGTAGTCCCTTTAGGGAAAGCGCCCCTACGATAGAAACCGCAATTTCAGACTTTTTTCACAGCCCCGATTTTTTCATTCGATATCCAATATGTAATGCCCGTAGGCGTTGATCAGTGTCGTTTTCCCGTACTGTTGTGTGCGCTGGATGTCGTGGCCGTAGCTCATGTGGACGTGCCCGTGGACGAGATACCGCGGCTGCCAGCGGTCGAGCATGCCCTGAAAGCAGTCGAAGCCGCGGTGGGCCAGATCCTCCTGATCGCCATAGCCGCGCACCGGCGCGTGCGTCAACACCAGATCGACGCCCTGCGCCCTCCACAGGGCGAAGGTCTGCTTCCAGATCCGCCGCTGCATCTGCCGGTCGGTGTACTGGTGCGGCCCGTCGTTATATTTCCGGCTTCCGCCGAGCCCCAGGATACGCAGACCGCCCACGGTCACGAGCTTATCGTCGATGCAGTCACAGCCCTCAGGCGGCTTGTGCTCATAGCCGCCGTCGTGGTTGCCGTGGACGTACAGCAGCGGCGCGTGTCCCATCGTCACTAAAAAGCTCAGGTACTCCGCCTTCAGATCACCGCTGGAGAGGATCAGGTCGATACCGTCGAGCTTGCTCCGGGTAAAATAATCCCAGTAGGTCGGGCTTTCCATATCGGCGAGCAACAGCAGTCTCAAAGCTGCGTCGCCTCCTCCTTCTCCGGCGGCAGATAGTCGCGGTATAAGCCGAGATATCGTACCAAAGGCTGCGCCTCGCTTCTCAGCTCGTCATAGGCCGGGATATAGCCGTCCACACTGTCAAGCAGATAGTCCATATTCATGATCTCTTCGGGGCTAAGGCCGTGCATACCCTCGTTGCGCCGCACGCCGACCTGGTCAGTCAGCGTCGCGCGGAAGGGCTCAATACGCCCCTCGGCCACACCGTTGATCAGCAGCTTGGCCAGACGCGACACGCCGTCCGGCAGATCGTCCGCGAGCTCCAGATCAATGACGCCGCTGCGGATGCCCCACCAGTAGTTGATAGCGGTATAGCCGCTGTCCGAGCCGTAGCTGCCGTTGAGGATACTGCGCACAACACGCTCGTAAAAGCGGCCCCAGACCCAGCTTGTCGAGGCCAGCGGACGGGCCGTGTTTTCATCTGTCAACATATAGAGCGACCAGTCCCTGTCCTTTTTCGGGCGGGAGATGCTCTCCTGCCGCGAGACCACCGTGCAGCCCTCGGCCTGCAGCGCGCCGACCGGCTCGCGCTCGAGACAGGACCAGCGCAGCTTCACCTGGGCACGGGGGTTGACACAGCGCGCGCCCAGCACGAAGGCGTTGATCGCGGCCGGTACGCCGAAAATCGGGTAGTCGGCCACATAGCCGATTTTGTTGTTTTCGCTCATGGCGCCAGCGATCGCGCCGGCGACAAACTTGGTCTCGTACATGCGGCTGTAGTAGCTGCGCACACCGGGATACGGCGCCGTCAGTGAGCAGTTGAGCACCTTCACCTGCGGATGCTTGGCCGCAATTTTGCGGCAGGCGTTGATCAGCGTCGGTGTTACGGCGAAGACCGTATCCGCCCCCTCGGCAATGGCGGTCTCCATCGTCTCCTCCGCCTTGTCGATCGTGCAGACATAGGCCAGCGTCGTTACGCGCTCGCCCAGTGCCCGCTCGAGATACTGCCGTCCGGTCTCGTGCGCCATGATCCAGCGGCTGTCCTCAGGATTCGCGGTGTAGATAAAGGCCGCGGTCACATGCTCGGACCGTACAAAGCCCAACAGCTTGTTGACCAGACTCTTCTGCTGCTCCGGCGGATCGGTTTTTACGTCGATCGGATTGTCATGGGCAACGCTCTCCACGCTCTTCTGGATGCTGTCGAGTGCCTTTGTCAGCTCCGCCGCGGTCATATCGTTCAGATCAGAAAACGGATAGACCGCAAGCCAGCTCAGCAGCACGTCGCCGGCCACAGCAGAGGGATCCTTTTCGCCCCGGTTTTTGAGGAAGTCCTGCAGGCGGCTGAAGCCGGCCAGAAAGCGGCGGCGCTCCGTCTCCGTCCAGACGCGGTCTTTTTCCAGTCCCAGCGCCGCCTGGAGCTTCTCATAGTTGCCGGAGCGTGTGAAATGCACCTGATAGAGGTGACTCAGCTCATAGAAGCGCAGAAACTCATAATATAGCTGTACGGCGGGATCCTCGGAATAGACCGGGATGATCCGCGTAACGACGCCCCGGATTCTTGTCGCGCCAAAGCTCTTGAACACACTGACGCGCTTGTTGCCCTCCTGGACATAAAAGCGCCCCATGTACTCATAGCATTTGATCGGATCGCGGATTCCGGTATTGCCCAGATGTGCGGCACATAGATTGATCCACTTAGTGCCAAACTCCGAGTTCTGATCCAGCAGCGGCATAAAGTTGCCGGCGAAGGCGGCCTGACGGCTGACGACCTTGGTGCCAACGATCAGCTCAGCGGGGATCTCGATCTGTCCAAGCTCCTGCCGGCCGGCGCAGCTTTGTTCGCTGACGATATCGTCCAGCGCGGGCGGAAACGGATACTCACCGTTGATTACGGCATTGCGGTAGTATTTCTGACCCGCCTTCAGCGCCTGTGCGTATTGCTCGCGTGCTCCCAGAAGATCTTCTTCCATGGTGGAACTCCTTTAAGGTTTCATATTCAAGTTGCGGCCTGAGTATAGCATATTTCCTGAAAAACGCAAGTGAGCATTTGAAGCCGGACGTGTTTTTGGAGCTTTGCTCATGCCGGATCGCAAATGCAATCAGTCCTCCTCTTCCGTTTGTTGATGTTGACCAGATCGACATCCATTCATTTTTGCATCGTAACCGGGGAAGGGGCAATCGTGTCACACATCATTGTAAACCCTACAACTGAACAGTTACAAGTACTCTGACATTGACTCTTGTGCACGGCGACAGTTTATGATACACTTGATCAAAATGTAGCCAAAGGAGGGATAATACCCTTGAAACTATTGACAGAAAAAGAGACCGGTGTTGTTTTGGACTACATGCTCAACCTCGGCAAGCAGATGCTCGGCGCCGGCGCCTCCCTCGAGCGCACCCAGGACGCGATCTACCGCACCTGCCACGCGTATGGGCTGGTGGATGTGAGCCTGTACGCGCTCTCGAGCTTCCTGTCGCTGAGCGTGAAGAACGCAAGCGGCTTTTCGGCCCACGAGCAGACCACGATCCCCAAGAGCGCGATCCAGATGAAGAAGCTCGACCAGCTCAACAGTCTCTCACGCGAGGTGTGCGCGACAACGCCGGCCCCCAGCCGTCTGCTGCCGATGCTGACAAAAGCCTGTCATGTGACCCCCTATCCGCGCTGGGCTGTCTGCCTGGCGCAGACGGCAGCGCTGCTGTGCCTGTGCGGACTGTTCAACGGCGGACTCAAAGAGCTGCCGGCCATCTGCCTCATCGTGCCGATCTGTAATGTTGTCAGCTGGCTGATCACCAGGCCCGGCGTGGATGTCGGCAAGGTCGTCAACGAGCTCCTGTCCGCCTTTATCGCCGGCAGTCTCAGCATGCTCTATTGTCGGCTGGTGCCGGGCGCCGATGTCTATATTCTGCTGATCACCTCGGCCTTTATGCTGATCCCCGGCATCCCGATCATCAACTCCGTCCGCAATGTGATGTGCGGCAACGAGGTCAACGGCGCCATCGAGCTGATGAAGGTCGTCGTCGAGACTGTGACGATCGTCGGCGGGCTGGTCGTCTCGGCCGCCGTGTTTGGGGGAGGTGTGCTGTAATGCTGAGAAATATCGTCATCGTTTTGCTGAGCTTCGGCGCCTCGGCGGGCTTTGGTCTGGTCTTCGGCATAGAGACGAAGCGCCTGCCGCTGGCGGGGCTGTGCGGGGCAATCTCGCGTATTGTGCTGATTACCTGTCAGAGCTTTATCCCGAACCGCGTCGCCTACCTGTTTCTCTCGGCACTGGCGGCCGGTCTTCTGGCCGATTTCCTGGCCAAGCGGACCAAGACGCTGTCCACCATGTACCTCTACCCCGCGGTCGTGCCGCTGATCCCCGGCGATCTGCTGTACTACATGATCACAGGCTTCCTGATCCGCAATCAGGAGCTCGCAATCACGAACGCACTGGAATTTGTCGGCGCACTGGCCGGTCTGGGTCTCGGCTTCAGTGCGGTCAATATTGTGCGGCACTATGAGATCGTCCACAAGCGCAAGGGCAACGCGAAAGCCAATTAAACATTATAACGAAGCAGGCGGCCTCCCTGCATACGGGAAGGCCGCCTGCTATCGTATTGTGATTGATTAAAGGCTCAAAGCCCTTCTCTGTTGTTCATCCAGCTTGAAGACAGGAAAGCTGTCCGGCGGAAGCGGGCGGGAGAAATAGAAGCCCTGGATCGCGTCGCAGCCGTAGGATTTCAGCTTTTCCGCCTGCCAGGCCTGCTCCACGCCCTCAATAACGATCTGTTTGCCGAGGTCATGGATCAACCCGATCAGGTCGCGGACAAAGACATTCTTATCGGCGGTATCGTCAAAGAGGAAGTTATCGACCAGGCTTTTGTCCAGTTTGATGATATCCACCGGGATGAACGACAGATAGTTCAGTGAGCTGTAGCCCGAGCCGAAATCGTCCAGCAGCAGGCGGATCCCGGCCTCGCGCAGCTGGCGGAACAGCTCGAGCGAGACATCGCTCTCGCGGATCATCAGGCTTTCGGTGACCTCGATCTCGACGAGCGAGGGCGGCACCTGATACTCCCGCAGCAGCTGCAGCAGAAACGCGACATAGCCGCTGTCGCCGAGCTGCTTGGAGGAATAGTTGATCGAAACCGGCTGCACCGGCAGGCCCTGTTTCCGCCACGCGGCCAGCTGCTGCACGACAAGGCGCGTTGTCAGGCGGCCGATGCGCTGGATATAGCCGCTGCTCTCGGCCACGGGAATAAATTCACCGGGGCTGCGTTTGCCGTTTTTCATGCGGATCAGCGCCTCAGAGCCGATCACCTCGCCGGTACGGAGATCGACCTTCGGCTGATAGACCATGGTAAAGCCGTCGTTGTCCATGGCATGGAACAGATCCTCGCGCACGTCGTTCATGTGCGAAAGCTCGGTTTTCAGTTCCTCGGCGTAGACGCTCACAGCCGAGCTGCCCTCCTGACGGGCGGCATTGGCGGCGATAGCACAGTTCTGAATGATCTGCTCGGGATCCGAACTGCCGTCCGACTCAGCGATGCCGAAGGAGACATGCGGACGGATGTAGATGGCTTCAGGCGCTTTGACCGCTCCGCCGCTGAGCGCGATAGCCTGTGTGCCAATCGCGCGCAGAGCTTCGACGACAGACTCGGCCTCGGCAACTCCGGTGTCCTTGAGCAGGAGCAGGAACTCATCGCCGCTGTATCGGCTGAGGTAGCGTGTCTCGGGCGCAAGGCCGACGTAGGCAAGCAGCCGCTCGGCCAGGTCGTGGATGACCGCGTCCCCCTGCTCGTAGCCGAAGCTCTCATTGACAAAACGGAGGTTGTTGACGCACATCAACACCATGCTGAAGCGATCTCCCCTGCGCAATGTCTCGTTGGCGCGGCGAACGGCTGTATTGCGGTTAGCCAGCCCTGTCAGCGCATCGTACTCATAGGCGCGCAGAAGCTCGTTCTGGCTGTGGATCAACGCGTCCTGCTGGCGCTGGCTGCTCTGAAGGCGCTGATTGCGCAGCACAAGCAGGAAAACCAACAGTACGATCAGCATCACGACCAGGAAAGCAATGACGATAATATGGATCGGGATCCGCTGCAGGAAGGTCAGCAGATCGCCTTTGGTGGCTGTCCAGTCGGCGATGATACCCGAGAGATCCAGCGTGCGGCTGCGGGAGATCTTGGAAATGATCTCGCCGAACTCGGCATTTTCGGCGTTGACAGCGGCAGTCAGATCCCAACCGGTGTAGGAGAGCGTCGAGACGTTAAAGCTGCCCGAGCGCTGCTGATTGACAAGCCATGTGGCCTGCGGCAGCGAGGCCAGGATCGCGTCGGCGCGGCCGAGGAGCAGCGCCTCATAGGCTTCGCGGATCGTCTCGACCGGGAGCCACTCGTAACGAAGCGCATCGTCTCCCATGACAAATTTGATGGTCTCGAGCTCGCTGGCAAGGCAGACCGCGCGGTTGTGCCCGTTCTTCAAAAGCAGCTCATGATTCTCAATACTCAGGCGCATGACGCTGCTCGCCTGCAGCGAGCCGGTCAGGATCAGATTCCGGCGCGAGGCCTCGACCGCGCTGATGCGCACAATGCCCAGAACATCCGCTTCGCCGGCGGCCACGGCCGCGGCGGCCTGCTCGAAGCTGTCGTAGCTCACATAGGTTACCGAAAAGCCGGGAACCGTCTCGTTGAGGATGGTGCTGATCCTGTCATAGCAGTCGCGCACGATGCCGCTGGCCTGTCCGTTCTCGGTGACATTATAGGGTGGATCGTAGGACAAAACCGCGATACGGATGCTCTGCTCCCTGTGCTCCAGCAGATACGACTTCTGCTCGGCGCTCAGGGCGATCGAGGCGTACAGCCGTCGCTTCTCCTGGCCGTAGTAGAGATTGGATGCATAGTCGGGGGATTCCTCTAAAATGCGGTTCATCGCCGAATCGACCAGCAGCTTCAGATCGTGCCGGTCGCGGTTGATCGCCACATAGTAATTCTGCGCCCTGATCGTCAGAATCGCGCGGCAATCGTCCATCAGCTCGCCGGTGCAGACGATGCCGTCGACCTCCCCGCGCTCAAGGCCGTCCCTCATGGCACTCTCGCCTTCGAAGCTGACCAGCCGGAGCCGCAGCCCCAGCTCGTCGGCCCAGGCGCTGACAGCGTTGACCGCCGATGCCCCCGCCGAATACCCCAGCGACATGCCGTTGATCTGCGAGAGGTTGCCGAATTCAAAGATATCGTCGTCGGGATGGACCTTGATCGTGACATAGCCCTCGGCCATCTCGTGGTCGGAGAACAGGAAGCGCCGGTCGCGCTCAGCGCTGCGGGAGAGGCCAAGCGTCAGATCGATCTCGCCGCGCTCGAGCGCTTCAAGCAGCTGTGCGAAGCTGGGATACACGGTATACACGAGCTCCAGCTTGGCATACTGCGCGATTTTCGATATGTATTCGATATCACGGCCGCGGAAGACGCCCTCACTGTCGCGCATTGCGTAGCCGTCCTGCTCCACGATGCCGACGCGGACACGCTGCCGCTCAGCGCCCTCGGCCGTTGCCGGAACGGTGAAAAGAGCCGCAAGCAGCCACAGGCACAGCAGCAGGCAGAGCGTTCGTCTGTTGTTGGCGCTTCGCATCGGCTTCTCCTCCTCTCCGGCGAATTTCGCAGAGCACAGATTTTTATATGATAAGTATATCACACAAAAAAGAAAAATACCATAGACCAACGCAAAAAAAGAGAGCACAAAATATATACCGTATATGAATGATTTCGATGGTTTTCCTTTTTATGCTCATTAAAATGCCCGCCGCCGGTTGTATGCCGGTGACGGGCAATGTCCATTTATTCCCCAACGCCCTCGCGGATCACCTTTCCCATATTCCAGAGATCGGCGGCCTTCTGCGCGGCAATCAGGCGCTCGGCCGGAGTGCGAAATTCAAAGGCAGCGGTGTTGGCGCCGCAGTCCATGCACATGACATACCAGCTCCAGCCGTTTTCCTCTTCCAGCAGCGCGGCGCCGCCGCAATAGGGGCAGTCCTGCAGCCTGATCTGTTCGTAAATATCCAAGGTTCTAACCTCCCGTGTGAATTGCGTATAGTCTATCACAAACAGGGGCGAAAGGCAACGCCTGATCCTGATCTTTTCAGAGCTCAGAGCTCAGAAAAGAAAATTTGAAAAGTCTATTGACAAATCTGGATTTCTCTGCTATTATAAGCAAGCTTTCGAGCCCGGGAGCATAGCTCAGCTGGTTAGAGCACCTGCCTTACAAGCAGGGGGTCACTGGTTCGAGTCCAGTTGTTCCCACCATGATTTGCCTCTGTAGCTCAGTTGGTAGAGCAGAGGACTGAAAATCCTCGTGTCGTTGGTTCAATTCCGACCGGAGGCACCACACCACCGCTTATGCGGTGGGTGTATGCGGCCATAGCTCATCTGGTAGAGCGCCACCTTGCCAAGGTGGAGGTAGCGAGTTCGAGCCTCGTTGGCCGCTCCATGAAAACGACAGT
>CACXDT010000227.1 GCA_902766405.1 Oscillospiraceae bacterium | reverse complement strand
GAGCTGGTAGACGGACTCGAACCCCCGACCTGCTGATTACAAATCAGCTGCTCTACCAACTGAGCTATACCAGCACGCAACCGGCTTGCATATAATAGCAAATCCAAAGCAAAATGTCAACACCCAATTTCACTTTTTTCGCACGAGCGGCGGAATCGTAAGGGAGCCGAATACAATTTGGCGGAAGCTGCCCGCTGAGGGATGGAAATTGCTGAAACGCGCATACAGGATTTGCTTTTCCGGACAAACTATGATAAAATATCTCACCAGGGCCATAGATTTGCCCTGTTTGATTTCTGTTGTACAGGAGAACTACATGAAGAGTGCTTCCAAAGCCAGAGGCCCTGTTATTCTGGCTGTGATCGCCGCTGTTCTTGTTGCGGCGGCCGTTCTGAGCGCCATGGTGCGCCCCCGGCTGACGGACCCGCACGCCGGACAGGTCTATGTCTTCGACGGCTACGACTGGATATGGATGACGCCGATGGAGGGGGTGCCGGTCAACGCCATGCAGGAGGAGGATTTCAGCTGGAGCGGAACCGTGCCCAGCTATCTCCGCGGGAACTATGAGGTGCTGCGCGGCGTGGACGTATCCGAGCACCAGATGGACATCGACTGGCAGCGCGTGGCGGCCTCGGGCGTGGATTTTGCCTTTATCCGCGTCGGCCGGCGCGGCTACAGCGAGGGCGGTCTGTTTGAGGACGCGTACTTTCGCCGCAACATGGAGGGGGCTAAGGCCGCCGGACTGAAGGTGGGCGTCTACTTCTTTTCCCAGGCCGTCAACACTGCCGAGGCTGTGGAAGAGGCCAATATGGTGCTGCGCCTGGTACAGCCGTATACGCTGGATCTGCCGGTTATCTTCGACTGGGAGAAAATTTACGACGACCTGACAGCTCGTACAACCGGGCTGGACACCGCGACACTGTCCGACTGCACCGTGGCCTTCTGCGAGACGGTAAGATCCGCGGGCTATACCGCCGGCATCTATTTTAACCGCAACACCGGCTACTACGGCTTCGATCTGACACGCATGGGGGATTATACCTTCTGGTTTGCCCTGCCCGAGAGCGCGTTCCCGAATTTCTACTACCGTGTGGATCTCTGGCAGTACAGCTTCAGCGAGACTGTGCCTGGTATTCAGACCCCGTGTGATATGAGCCTGATGTTCGTACCCAAGGAGTGACAGGATGCATCCCATCAGACACTTCAAAACGATCACCGCGCACCGGCACCTCGTATGCCGCTACTGTATGAAGCTCGGCCTGTGGCGGCAGGGGCTGACGCATGATCTCAGCAAATATTCCCCCAGCGAGTTCTGGCGAGGCGCGCGCTATTACCAGGGCACGCGCAGCCCGAACGACGCCGAGCGGCGCGAGACCGGCGTCTCGCTGGCCTGGCTGCACCACAAGGGCCGCAACCGCCACCATCTGGAATACTGGGTGGACTATGTCATCGAGCCGGACGGCCAGACCGTCTTCGGCCCAAATCCGATGCCGCTGCGCTACGTGGCCGAGATGTTCTGCGACCGTATTGCCGCAAGCCGGATCTACCTCGGGGACAAGTATACCGACGCCTCGCCCTATGAGTACTTTTCTCAGTCGAAAAACCGTATTCCGATCCATCCGCAGACGGCCGAGGAGCTCGAGCGGATGCTGCGTATCCTGAAGGACGAAGGGGAGGAGCGCGCCTTTGCCTATGTACGCCGCCGTCTGAGCGAAAATCGCGGTAAATCATCGAATCGGTATTGATTTCAGTATTACAAGCATCTATAATATATACAGTCTTCTTGCACAAAAAACGGAACGGCTGGAGGAATTCAATATGGATAAATCGACATGGACCCCCGCATTTTCTCAGCGCTATGCCGACCGCGAGGATGAGCTGAAATGGCTGTACATGGAGCTCTATAACGACGAGGCGGCTTATGCCTATTTCAAGGATATGCTCTACGCCTGCTACTGCCAGCGCCCGGAGAGTCTGCGTGCGCTGGACGAAAAGCGCGAGGCCGAGCCCGGCTGGTATAAAGAGCGCCATATGCTGGGCATGCAGATGTATGTCAACGCCTTTGCCGGCAATCTCCGGGGCGTGCGCGAAAAGCTCGACTATATCGAGGAGTGCGGCGTCAACTATCTGCACCTGATGCCGCTGCTCGAGAGCCCCGCGGGCCGCAGCGACGGCGGCTATGCCGTGGCGGATTTCCGCAAGGTACAGCCGGAGCTCGGTACCATGGAGGATCTGTCCGCGCTGACAGAGGACTGCCACGCGCGCGGTATCGCCGTGTGTCTCGACTTTGTGATGAACCACACGAGCGAGGACCACTCCTGGGCCAGAGCCGCCCGCGCCGGCGACGGCGAGGCGCAGCGCCGCTATTTCTTCTTCGACAGCTGGGACATTCCCAACGAATACGAGCGTACCTGCCCGCAGGTGTTCCCGACAACGGCCCCCGGCAACTTCACCTGGTGCGAGGAGGCCCAAAAGGTCGTCATGACGACCTTCTACCCCTATCAGTGGGATCTCAATTACCGCAATCCGATCGTCTTCAACGACATGTGCGAGAACATGCTCTATCTCTGCAACCGCGGTATCGACGTGATCCGCCTGGACGCGGTGCCCTATATCTGGAAGCAGCTCGGCACCAACTGCCGCAACCTCCCCCAGGTACACAGTCTGGTGCGCATGATGCGCCTGGCCGGGGAGATCGTCTGTCCCGGCATGCTGCTGCTCGGCGAGGTCGTGATGGAGCCCTCGAAGGTCGTGCCCTACTTTGGCAGCGTCGAAAAGCCCGAGTGCCACATGCTCTACAATGTGACGACCATGGCCAGCATCTGGCACACCGTCGCCACCAAGGACGTGCGGCTGCTGCAGCACCAGCTCGATCAGGTGTTCTCCCTGCCGCACGAATACGGCTTTTTGAACTACCTGCGCTGCCACGACGATATCGGCTGGGGACTGGACTATCCCTTTCTCCGGCAGTTCGGCTGTGACGAGGTGGCGCACAAGAAGTACTTAAACGACTACTTCACCGGCAAATGGCCCGGCAGCCCTGCCCGCGGCGAGCTCTATAACGACGATCCGCGCCTCGGTGACGCGCGCCTGTGCGGCACGACGGCCTCGCTCTGCGGCATCGAGAGCGCGCGCGGCGATCAGGACGGCGAGAAACTGAGCTGGGCTATGAACCTGCATCTGATGCTGCACGCCTTCATGTTCACACTCAGCGGCCTGCCGATCCTCTACTCGGGCGACGAGATCGCCCAGCAGAACGACAATGGCTATCATAACGACCCCCTGAAGGCCGACGACAGCCGCTATCTGCACCGCGGGAACCTGAACTGGGAGGCTGTGGCTAAACGCAGCACACCCGGCACGGTCGAGCAGCAGATCTTCCAGGAGCTGCGCCGTCTCGAAGGGCTGCGCGGCGAACATCGCGTCTTCGATAACGACGCCGACACCTGGCTGCTCGATACCGGAGACATCGGCGTCCTCGGCATTGGCCGCTACTACCGGGGCGAAAAGCTGCTCGCGCTCTTCAATTTCTCCAACGGTGACCGCTGGGTCAACATGAGCCACGAGCTCGGCGAGTACACCGACCTGGTGACCGGCGAGGGACAGGACAAGCACAGCATTCTGCTGCCCGCGGGCTGCTTTACCTGGCTGCTGTGCGACTTTGATAAAGGTGAGATCTGAAAAAACTATATGAGCATCGGGCAAAGCCGGATAAGCCTTCCCCTTGAGGGGAAGCCATATTTCGCATATCCGGGATTGCTGTATGGAACCGATACGCACAATTTATTGTGAATACATACGAATCATATAAGGGGACAGAAACATGGAACACAAGCAATTCGATGTCGCCGCGCTCGGCGAGCTGCTGATCGACTTTACCCAGAACGGCCTGAGCGAGCAGGGCAACCTGCTTTTTGAGGCCAACCCCGGCGGCGCGCCGGCGAACGTTCTCGCCATGCTGCAAAAGCTGGGCAAGCGCACAGCCTTCCTCGGCAAGGTCGGCGTGGACGCCTTTGGTGACACACTGTGCAAAACCGTGGCGGATGCCGGCGTTGATATCCGCGGCCTGCGCCGCGACAGCGAGGTGCACACCACACTGGCCGTCGTACACACCTTCCCCGGCGGGGATCGCGATTTCAGCTTCTACCGCAAGCCCGGCGCCGACATGATGCTGCGCGCCGACGAGCTGGAGGAGGATGTTCTGAAAAACACGAAAATTTTCCACTTTGGCACGCTCTCACTGACCGACGAGCCGGTGCGCGCCGCCACGGTGCGCGCCTACGAGCTTGCCAAGGCTGCCGGGGCCCTGATCTCCTTTGACCCCAACCTGCGCGAGCCGCTGTGGAACACGCTCGACGACGCGCGCGCGGCCATCGTCTGGGGCCTGCAGCGCAGCGACATTGTGAAGATTTCCGATAACGAGATCGAGTTCATGACCGGCGAGACCGATTTCGACAAGGGCGCTGCCAAGCTGCTCAAGGAATATCCGAATATCCGGCTGCTGGATGTCACGGCCGGGGCGGGCGGCAGCTACAGCTATTACAAGGGGCTGCGTGCCTTTGAGCCCGCCTGCAAACGCGGCGGCGTCATCGAGACCACCGGCGCCGGGGACACCTTCTGCGCGAGCGTGCTGAACTTCGTGCTGGAGCACGGCCTGGACGCGCTCGACGAGTCGAAGCTCCACGAGATGCTGCGCTTTGCCAACATGGCCGCCTATATCGTCACCACCAAGAAGGGCGCGATCCGCGCGATGCCCTCGCGCGAGCAGGTCGAAGCGCTGCTGGCGGAGGAATAATCGTTTACGATAATTCTATATCAAACGGCCGGCTCCCGATCGGGGGCCGGCCGTTTGGCTGCATGTTATGGAGGAGCCAACGAGTCCTGATGATCCAGTACCCATGGCAGCAGCTCTTCCTAGTCCATACTGCCGTCTGCAACAAATTCGCAGGAATGACGCATTTGTTGCAGGGGCTGCGTTTGGGTTTCTCTTATCTCAAATGCGATGATGCCGTCTGCGTCTGCGGCGCTTGCGCTGGTGGTCCTGAATCATCTGGGCCAGCATCAGTGTACCGATGACAAGGAAGGTGCCGATCAGCACACCGATCATCGGCAGCATCTCCTCAGGTGTCTCCTGATGGACGGCGTCGATGCCCGGCGCGGCCCAGACCGTGGGGTGCTCGGCCAGATCAACGGTCACAGGCGCGGCCGTCTGCGGCGCGGCTGTGGGTACCGGCGTCGGAGCGGGTGTGGGCTCCGGTGTCGGCTCGGCTGTCGGCTCGGCTGTCGGCGTTGGTGTGGGCTCCGGCGTAGGTGTCGGGCTGGGGGTCGGCGTCGGCGCAGGGGCCGCGGTCGGCTCGGGGGCACCGATCACGGTGATCACGGCGCCGTGGCTTCGCATCGTGGTGCCGCCCATACCTTCGAACACGCAGACGGCCTTCCAGCCGTTCATATCGGCGGTGATGCCGAAGATGGTCAGTATGTCGCTGCCGGTCAGCTTGAACGCGCACTGGGGGAAGCGGTTCCTGGCCATGTCGATGGTCAGGCTCTCCTGTCCGTCGGGGCTTTCCAGTTCCCAATGGCTGCCGATGCAGAACGTGGCCGACGAGACGAACGAAGCGAACTGTCCGGGCTCGACGGTCTCGCCGCCGGGGTGCTTGGCGACGTTGGGAGAATAGATCATCGCGGGGTAACGCAGTGTGATGGTGGCACTGTCCGCGCTGTGGATCGTCACATCGACCGGATTGCCGTTCAGCAGAGCCGGCGTCCCGTCGGCAAAGTAGTAGCCATCGAGCGGTACAAGGTCGATCACCAGCGTAAATTCACCCTCGCCAAAGTCGCCGACGACGGTCTGCCCGCTGCTGTCGAGCCAGCGGTAGCCCGCCATTGTGTAGCCGGTACCGTTGGGCGAGACCTTGGCGACACAGGCAGTCACCGACATCATGGCCACAGGCGTGGCCGTCAGCTGAACCAGCAGCTTCGTGACCTTTCTGGCGCCGGAGGGGACAGACGCGAGGGAGGCTGTGTCATAGGGCTCAACCGCAGGACTGGGCTCGGCTGCCGGTTCGGACAGCGGTATGTAGGCTTCCGCTGCGCTGCTTTCTTCAACAGCGGGCGCCTCATCCGGGATCTCGATCGCGCCGGCAGTGTCAGAGGCGAGGGCTGTGGGAGCGATCAGAGACAGCAGTATACACAGCAAAAGGCCAAAAGCGGTCCCGCATTTTCTTAAATCAGACACAACTGCCGCCTCCTTTCTGCACATCATTTGGTTTAACCAATTGCGAAACGAGTTTCGCAATTGCCTGCATAATTTGGGTTACATAACCCAAAGATGCCCTTATTATAAACTTATTGTGAACACAGGTCAAGTCACTTTCCCGCATAAATGTGAAAAAAGTTTGATTTTGCGGATTGATCACAGACCTTGTATTTTTTTATCGAAGCCGATATAATACACGTCGAGTAACTGTTCATTCCCCATCAGGGGGACTGAACAGTTACCACGTCGAAATACGCATCGCAGTCAATGCCTGCCCAACCCGGGAGGCGACAAGCAACAGAGGAGAAACCATGATTCCATATGACGCGGGACAATGTGATATCGCCGTGATCGGCGCCGGCCACGCCGGCATCGAGGCCGCTCTGGCCGCGGCGCGGCTGGGACTCGATACGGTCTGCTTTACCGTGAACCTGGACAGCGTGGGCAATATGCCCTGCAATCCGGCCATCGGCGGCACCGGCAAGGCCCATCTGGTGCGCGAGCTGGACGCGCTCGGCGGCGAGATGGCAAAGGCGGCCGACATGGCCTGCATCCAGTACCGGATGCTCAACCGCGGCAAGGGCGCGGCGGTCTATTCGCTGCGCGCCCAGGCCGACCGGCGGCGCTATCAGGAGGTCATGAAGCAGACCCTCGAGCGGCAGGAGCACCTGCGCGTCAAGCAGGCCGAGATCGTCGACATCGGTGTCGAGGACGGCGCGGTTCGCTCGGTCACAACGCATACCGGGGCCGTGTACCGCTGCCGGGCTGTCGTGATCGCCTCGGGCACCTATCTCGACGGACGCACGATCGTCGGCGAGGTGCTGCGCTCCTCGGGGCCGGACGGACTCGCGGCGGCGGTGCCTCTCGCGGAGCGGCTGCGCGCGCTCGGGCTCAGGATGCGTCGCTTCAAAACCGGAACGCCCCCGCGCGTGAACGCGCGCACGGTCGATTTCTCGAAAATGGAGCTACAGCGCGGCGATGAGGAGACCGAGGGCTTCTCGTTCTCAACCTCTGAACCGCCGGAGAACCGGGCTGTCTGCTACCTGACCTATACGAACGAGCAAACCCACGCGATCATCCGCGCCAATCTCGACCGCAGCCCGATCTATTCCGGCGTCATCGAGGGCGTCGGGCCGCGCTACTGTCCGAGCATCGAGACCAAGGTGATGACCTTTGCCGACAAGCCCCGGCACCAGTTGTTCGTCGAGCCGATGGGCCTGCATACCGAGGAGCTTTATCTCCAGGGCTTCTCCTCGTCCATGCCCGAGGAGGTGCAGGTACAGATGCTCCACACGATCCCGGGGCTCGAGCACGCCGAGATGACGCGCTGCGCCTACGCGATCGAATATGATTGCATCGACCCGACCGAGCTTATAGCGACGCTGGAGAGCAAAAAAATCGCGGGACTGTACGGCGCGGGGCAGTTCAACGGCTCCTCCGGCTACGAGGAGGCGGCCGCGCAGGGCTTTGTGGCCGGCGTCAACGCCGCGCTGAAGCTGCTCGGCCGCGAGCCGCTGCTGCTGCGCCGCAGCGACGGCTATATCGGCACGCTGATCGACGATCTGGTCACCAAGGGCACGAACGAGCCCTACCGCATGATGACCTCGCGCAGCGAGTACCGGCTGATCCACCGCCAGGATAACGCCGACGAGCGTCTGAGCGCGATCGGGTACCGCATCGGACTTGTCAGCGAGACACAGTATCTGGCCGTGCAGGCCAAATACGCGGCAGTCGCGGCCGAGATCGTGCGGCTGGAGGGCAGCTATCTCGCGCCCGGCACCGAGCTGAACGCCTTTCTGGAAGAGCAGGGGACCGCGCCCGTGCACTCGGGCGTATCCCTCGCCGAGCTGCTGCGCCGCCCGCAGCTGAGCTATGCCGCGCTCGCGCCCTTTGACCCCGATCGGCCCGCGCTGCCGCGCGCGGTGGCCTACGAGGCCGAGATTTCTCTCAAGTACGAGGGCTATATCAAGCGTCAGCTCAAGCAGGTGGAGGAGTTTCGCCGCATGGAGGACAAGCCCCTGCCGCCCGACATCGACTATGACGAGATCGCCGGGCTGCGCCTGGAGGCCAGAGAAAAGCTCAAGCGCATCCGTCCGGCAAACTTCGGCCAGGCCGGCCGTATCTCGGGCGTCTCCCCGGCCGACGTGTCGGTGCTGATGATTTATGTCGAGTCGCTGCATAAATAATTTGTCGCCACATTTGCGTGGGAAAGAAACCGCACCGCGGCACAGGACTTCGCTGAGAAAGCCCTGTGCCGCGGTGCATTTTGACTTATTATTTGATATGAGGATCGGTTTCTGTCAGCAAGTGAAAACCATTTTCGATCCTTGGCTCGCCCCCGCCCTTGGGCGAGGGGAGAGCTGGCGCGCAGCGCCTGAGAGGGGCGAGTCGATCAAGATATTGGTCTCTACGCGTCGATCAGCGGCCCCTCTCCGCCACTTCGTGGCACCTCTCCCCGACGCGGGGCGAGGCAAGAGCTGTGTGGGTTGAACGAAGCAGATACCTTATTTATCCTCTTCTTCATCGGTGAAGATTTTGAGATTCTGGGTATTCTGTGCTTTGGGTTTCTCGTGGCGGCCGATGGGGCCGACGGGCTCGGCGGGCGCCTCGGTGGGAGCCTCGGCGGCGGACGTTTCGCCTTCGTCAAAGAGACCGGCAAAGTAGTCCCGCGTCTCGGTGTCGCCCACATCCGGCTCGGGCTCCTCCGGCTCGTCTTCAAGCGGCTCGATCTCCGGCTCGGCCTTCCTCGCAGAGCGAGCCCTGGCGCGCTCGGCGCGCTGCTGCCGCTCGCGGTTCTGGCGCGAGACATAGAGATAGGCGATCAGCGCCACCATGCCGATGGCCGCGGCCAGGAAGACGATCAGCGTCAGCGGAGAGCGGTTGGAGTGGCTGGAAGTCGTGTCGACCACGGGGCTGCGCGTGGGCGACGGCGTGGCGGTCGGTGTGGCCGTCGTGAGCGGCGCGCTCGGCGTGGGCGCGGCGGGGGACTGCGAGACCTGCAGCGTCAGCGCCGTACTGAAGCCCTGGTAGCTGACGGTAATGCTCTGCGTGCCAGGCTGGCTGAGCCGTGTCGGTACGCAGGTGACACCGGCGCTGCTGCCGCTGAGCTCCTCGATGGACTGATCGGTGTATTTCACCTGCAGCACCATGCCGGTGGGATCAAAGCTGTCGCCCACGGTGTAGCTGAGCTTCGTAGGGCGGCGCGTGATCGTGATGCTCTCGATGACCTTTTTCGCCGGCTGTACCGTTACCTGAAACTGTGTGGTCTGGCCCTGGTAGCTGACGGTGACGTTCTGGGTGCCCTCGGCGCGCAGCACCTGCGGCGCCCAGTTGAAGCCCGAGGCGATTTCTTTGCTGCCGAGATTGGTCACGACCTGTACGCGCATACCCGTGATGTCCACCGTATCGCCCACGGTGTAGCTCGTGCGGTTGGGGTAGGACAGCAGATAGATCGACTGCACGATCTCCTGTGCCTGGGTGACATTGACGGTAAAGCTTGTGGTGCCGCCGCGGTAGCTGACCGTGACGGTCTGTGTGCCGGGGGTGGACAGCAGTGTGGGCGAAACCGTGAAGTCGGCGGGGTTGGTGACGGTCTCACTGACGCCGTTGGACCACTGTGCGAGAAGCTGCAATCCGGTGACATCCAGCGTCTCACCCACCTGGTAGCTCGTCTTGCCGGGCCATGCGGCGATCGAGAGTGCGCTGACCGTCGGCTCGCTGATTGTGACGATGGCGGCCTGGCTGGTCGTGCTGCCGGTGGCACCGTTGTTGCTGGCGGTGACGACGCAGTAGTAGTACTCGGTGCCCGGCATCTCGCCGTTGACCTGATAGGTGTTCCCGGTCGCGCCGGGGATCTGACTGCCGCCCTGGTTGCCGGCATAGCTGTTCCTGTACCACTGATAGTTCAGCGCGCCGCCGTCGGCGGCGTAGGCGTTGACCGACAGGATGGCGCTGTCGCCGACGAAGAGATTCACCGAATCGGGTCCGGTCACTGTGGGTGCCGCGGCGGTGACAGTGAGCGAATAGGTCAGCGTTTGCAGCACAAACTCGCCCTGCTTCACCGTCAGCGTAAACGGAAAGGTACCGGCCGCCGAGGGCGTACCGCGCAGATAGTGATAGGTGCTGTTGTCACGGAAGACCGACTCGACATAGCAGCCGTAGGGCAGCTGTTCCGTCGGCACCTCGGCCGTGGCCATGGTGTCCTGGGTCGCTGTCAGCAGCAGATCGAGGGGGCTGCCGGCCGTGGCCGTGCCCAGATTCACCAGCACATCGGTCTGCTGCGGCGGGTCGAGCGGAGAGGCTTCGCCGGCCACAACGGTGCCGCCGGTCACGACGATTCCCTCGGCCGCAGCGAAGATGCTGAAGCTGAGCAGCACAATCAGGGCGAGAAAGATTGTCAATACGGTTTTTTTCATCAGAGTCCCTCCGTTCCGGAGAAATAAAAATGACAATTCTATTACAAATTGGATTCTATTATACACGGTTTTCCATAAAAGTCAAGATTGCAACCGTCCGGAAAGTGTGGTAAAATCCAAATAAATGAAACATCTTTACCTATTGATTCAGGAGAGGGGGGCAAGGAATGTCGGATCAGCGCTGGTACAAGCGTATGACGGTCTATCAGATCTGGCCGCGCAGCTTCTGCGACGGCAACGGCGACGGCATCGGGGATCTGTGGGGCGTGCTCGAAAAGCTCGACTATATCAAAAGTCTCGGGGTCGACGCGATCTGGTTTTCACCGCTTTACCCCTCGCCGAACGCCGATTTCGGCTATGATATCTCGGATTATAAGAATATCCACCCCGATTATGGCACGCTGGCGGTCTTTCAGCAGGTGCTGGACGCCGCGCACAAACGGGGCCTGCGCGTTTTCATGGATCTGGTGGTGAACCACACCTCCGACGAGCACCCCTGGTTTATCGCCAGCCGCAAGGGAAAGGACAACCCCTATCACGACTATTACTACTGGCGCCCCGGCCGCACGGTTCTCGGTCGGCGCCGGCCGCCGAACAACTGGACCTCGCTCTTCGAGGGCGGAGCCTGGGAGTACGACGAGGGGCTGGACGAGTACTATCTGCACCTCTTTGCCAAAAAGCAGCCCGATCTCAATATGTCCAACCCCCGCGTGCGCGAGGAGGTCAAGGACATCATGCGCTTCTGGCTGGATATGGGTGTGGACGGCTTCCGTGAGGATGTGATCACCTTCATCGGCAAGGCCCCCGGCCTGCCCAACAGCTATCCGCCGCTCCCGATCGCCAACGGCAGCCGGTATTACTCCAACCAGAGCGCGGTGCTCGACTATCTGCGCGAGTTCAAGCGCGATGTGCTGTCCCAGTACGACTGCTTTGTTGTCGGCGAGAGCCCGATGACCACGGTCGACACGGCTCTGCGCTATATTACCAAGGGGGACGATCAGGTGCTCGACGAGATGATCGCCTTTGAGCACATGGAGGCCGACTGCTACCGCAGCGATCTGCTGCAGCGGCCCTTTGATCTGAGAAAAATGAAGCGCGCCTTCACGACCTGGCAGGAAAAGCTGCAGGGGAAGGCTTGGCCTGCGCTCTACATCGAAAACCACGACCATCCGCGCATCATCAGCCGCTACGGCAGCGAGCGCTGCCGCGTCGAGAGTGGAAAAATGCTGGCGGCCATGTATATGCTGCAGCGCGGCACGCCATTCATCTATCAGGGGCAGGAGCTCGGCATGGTGAATATGCCGCTGCCGCGCGCCGAGGACTATCCCGACGTGTCCACGCGCAATAACGCGCGGGTGCTCTCGTACATCCTGCCGAAGAAAAAGGTGCTGGAGCTCATCGCAAAGTCCGCGCGCGACAATGCCCGCACGCCGATGCAGTGGTCGGCGGAGGAGAACGCAGGCTTTACAAGCGGCACGCCCTGGTTTCAGGTCAACGCGAACTACACGGAAATCAACGCCGCCGCCCAGGAGGACGATCCGAATTCGCTGCTCAACTTCTACCGGAAGCTGATCGCCTTTCGCAAGCACAGCGAGGTCGCAATCTGGGGCGATTACCGCGAACTCTGCCCCAACAGCCGCGATTTCTATGTCTACGAGCGGCGGCTGGACACCGCGCGGCTGCTGGTGATCTGCTCGTTTTCTGCTGAGCTCAAGCGCTTTGAGCCGCCCGAGGACATCGACCTCGAGCACTGGAGTCTGGTGCTGTGCAACTACGACAATCCTTTTGTCATCGCCCGCGGCTTTACGGCGCGGCCCTACGAGCTGCGTGTCTACCGCATGGGCGGGGAGAGTGTATGATGGAACAGATCGAGGAGAAGGCCTACGGCAAGCTGAATCTCTCGCTGGACGTGACGGAAAAGCGGCCGGACGGCTATCACGAGATGGTGATGCTGATGCAGACCGTCTCGCTGTGCGACGAGCTGACGCTGCGCTTCGAGGGCGCCGGCGTCACGGCGCGCTCGAATCTGCGCTATGTGCCGAACGACGAGCGCAACCTTGCCGTCCGCGCGGCCAGACGCTATCTGGACGCCGTGGGCGAGAGCGAGCGCGCGCTGCGGATCGACCTGAAAAAGCGGATCCCGGTCGGGGCCGGGATGGGCGGCGGCTCGGCCGACGCGGCCGCGGTGCTGCGCGCGCTGGATCGGTATTACGGCGGACGGCTGGGACGCGAGAGGCTCATCGAGCTCGCCGCGGAGATCGGCTCGGATGTGGCCTTCTGTCTGGTGGGAGGCACCATGCTGGCCACCGGCCGCGGCGAAATGCTCAAACCCCTTTCACCCCTGCCGGCGTGCCGCTTCGTCATCGTCAAGCCGAGCTTCGCCGTCTCGACGCCGGAGCTCTTCCGCAAGCTCGACAGTACGCCGCTGCGCATCCACCCCGACACGGCCGGGCTGCTGAAGGCCCTGGACGAGGGGCGGCTGCCGGAGCTCTGCCGCAGGATGTACAATGTCTTTGAGGACGTGGACGACCGGCGGCTGAGCACGGTGCGCGAGATCAAGGGAAAGCTGCTCGACGGCGGCGCGCTCGGCGCCGTCATGACCGGCACCGGCAGCGCGGTGTTCGGCATTTTTGACGACAATGCGGCCGCCGAGGCCTGCTGTGCGGACCTGGGGCGCGACATTCCCTTCGCCGTCACGGCCGAGGCCGTGGGACAGCTGCTGTAAAAATATGGGGCTGTTGCAAAAATGCGAGAAATCGCGAAAAAACCGGGTCGCTCACGTAGGGGAGGGCCTTGTGCCCTCCCGGCGGAATCAAGTTCATATAGCAAAGAAATGTTCGGCGGATTCGCACTATGTACGAAATCGCCGAACATTTTTACTGGCAAATATCTTTGCGCGCCGGGCGGCCGCAAGGGCCGCCCCTACGGCAAGACCATCGTTTTACAACTCTGGTGCATTTTTGCAACACGCCCTTTCGCGATCTTTTGGCAGAATGTTGAACGTACACTTGCGGCAGCTGACAAACTATGGTACAATTGTCGCAGCTTCACCGAACACACTTTGATAAAGGGAGAGGATTTTGTGGAAGATCAAAGAATCAAAAAAAGAAACCTGATATTCTTCCCGATTGGCACCGTCGGGCGCGACATGATGTACAACCTGGTCACGAGCTATCTGCTGACCTTTGTGCTTTTCACGCGCGAGCTGGACGCCAAACAGCTCGGCGCGATCACGGCCATCATGGTCGGCGCCCGTGTCTTTGACGCCCTGAACGACCCGATCATGGGCAACATCATCGAGAATACCCGCACCAAATGGGGCAAGTTCAAGCCCTGGCTGACCATTGGCATCCTGACGACCTCCGTCGTCATCTGGGCGGCCTTCAACACCAAGCTGCAGGGCTGGCCCTTTGTGTGGTTCTTCGGATTGATTTATTTCCTGTACTCGATCACCTACACGATGCACGATATCTCCTACTGGGGCATGGTTCCGGCCCTGAGCTCAGACGCCGACACCAGGAACCAGTATACCTCCCGCGCCACGCTGTTTGCCGGCATCGGCGGCATGCTGGCCGCGGCCTTTATCCCGATGCTGACGGCCGGCGGCAACGCCATCGGCGGCAACGCCGTCACGGCCTATGGGCGTGTGGCGCTGATCATCGCCCTGCTTGGCCCGGCCTTCCTGGCGTTTACGATCTTCGGCGTCAAGGAGCAGCGCAATTATAACGACGAACCGCGGCCCCCTGTCAGCTTCAAGAAAATCATCTCCACGATCACCGGCAACGACCAGCTGCTGTGGATCGCCCTGATCTTCCTGCTGCAGCAGATCGGCAACGGCATCGTCCTCTCCGGCGTGGGCCAGACCTATATCTATGTCGAGTTTGGTTATGAGGGCGGCCTGTTCACGATCTTCCAGATGCTCGGCATGATGGTGACAGCTTTCCTGATGATCTTCTATCCGGCCCTGTCCCGCAAGCACAGCCGCAAGGCGCTGATGAACGTGCTGATGGCCGTCTCGGCGGTCGGCTATGTGCTGATGCTCTTCCCTGGCCTGCTGCTGAAGGCCGGCGCGGTCGCGCTCGCCGGTATGGATCTGAAGTTCCTGCTGATCACGCTGGGCTATATGCTGGCAAACTTCGGCCAGTACGGCTTCTATCTGATCATGATGATCTCCATCATGAACACCGTCGAGTACAACGAGCTCAACCACGGTACGCGCGACGAGGGCATCGTCTCCTCGCTGCGCCCGTTCCTGACGAAGATGGCCTCGGCCCTGACAGTCGCCATTGCCAATATCACCTACATCGCGTTTGATATCATCACCTACACCAACGGCATCGCCTCACTCGAGCAGGATGCCGCCGCCGGCCGCATCACGGCCGAGGCCAAGGGCGCCGAGATCGACACGCTGCTGCAGGGTGTGCGCAGCGGCCAGTCCACGGGTCTGCTGGTCGTCATGACCGTTCTGCCCTGTGTGCTGATGTTCGCCTCGTATGTGCTGTATAAGAAGAAATACAAGCTCGACGAGGGCGAGTACGCGCGCATCTGCAAGGAGCTCGAAGCGCGCAAGGCAAAGGCGTAATAACCCGGACACAGCGAGAAGCGTTCGATTCAAGCTGTAGGGGCGGCTATAAGCCGCCCGCGCACAGAATTGTAAAATCATACATGAAACGTTGGGCAAATTCGTACCATTTCAACCGTGCGAATTTGCCCAACGTTTTTCGTGTATTTCCAATTGTGCCGCGCGGGCGGCAGACTACGTGCCCTACGGGGTATTGCCGCCCCTACGGCCGAGACCGACAGATTTATTGTATGAAAACAGCAAATAGAGTAATTGCCTTTCTGCCTGTGCCTGCCGTCTCACGGCGCTGTTTTCAGCTGCCGATTCATACTGTTCTTCAATAAGAATGCTTGAAAGATTTCCGAAGTGGATTTGTGTCAGGCGAGGCGGCGGCCGCAGAGCATAATGTATATATATGGTCAAGGCCGCCAACGAAGCATGGCAGGCGATTTGTCAAGGATCTTATTACCTTTTCCCTGTATCGTAGGGGCGCTTCACGAAGCGCCCGCCGATACGTCTGAATAACGTGCGCTTCGTGAAACGCCCCTACGGCACATATTTCTTCTTTTTGCAAATAACACGAAAGCGCACTTACACCGCTTCAAGGGTGGTGAGTAAGTGCGCTTTTAGTTTTGCTCTTAATATACTTTGATCCCACTGACCATTATATTTGTTTCATCGATCTCAACGCAGATTTCAGTTCCGTCAAAAGG
>CACXDT010000226.1 GCA_902766405.1 Oscillospiraceae bacterium | reverse complement strand
TCTTCACGTTCAATCTATGCAAAATGGGAACTTTTTCGGAAAGTTCCCATTTTGCGCTCAAGCTGTCGACACTTTGTCGACAGCTTGGCAGGGGCCGCACACGCGGCCCCTGTTCATTCATATACCTCTTCGATCTCGCCGCCGCCGAGAACGGTATCGCCTGCGTACAGCACCGCCGCCTGTCCGGGTGTCGCGGCGCGCTGCGGCTCGTCGAACCGAATTCTGACGGCATCCGCTCCCTCTGGCTCAACGGTGGCCGCCTGCTCCTGCTGGCGGTACCGGAGCTTGACACGGCAGCGGAATGCCTCCGCCGGTGTCTCTCCCAAGATCCAGTTCATCTGCTGAACCAGCACGCCCCTGGAGAACAGCTCATCCCGGCCGCCGAGGTAGATGGCGTTGGTCTCCGGGCAGATTTTGCGGACATAGAGCGGCTGCTCAGCAGCGATCCCCAGCCCCTTGCGCTGGCCAACCGTATAGTGGATCAGGCCCCGGTGCTCTCCCAACAGTTTGCCGTCAGTGGCAAGAAACGGGCCGCCGGGATAGCTTTTGCCGGTGTATTTCTGAATCGTCCCGGCATAATCCCCGTCGGGAACAAAACAGATATCCTGACTCTCCGCCTTGTCGGCGGTGTCGAAGTGGTTTGCGGCTGCCAAAGCGCGCACCTCGGCTTTGCGCAGACTCCCAAGCGGGAACAGTGTATGCGCCAGCTGCTCCTGTGTCATCGTATACAGCACATAGCTCTGATCCTTCGCCGGATCCAGAGCTTTTTTCAGCAGATAGCGGCCATAGCGCTGCTCGATCCGCGCGTAATGCCCAGTCACAACCTTCTCGCAGCCAAGAATCTCCGCCCGCTCAAACAGCTTGCCGAATTTCAGATACCGATTGCAGTCGATGCAGGGATTCGGCGTTCTGCCGCTTTCGTAGCTCCGGATGAATTTGCCGATCACCTCCCGGCGGAATTCATCCTTGAAGTTGAACACATGGTACGGCATGTCAAGCCTATACGCGACGCTTCTGGCGTCCTCGGTATCGCGCAGGGAGCAACACGTGCGCTCGCCAGCCGGAACATCGGCCGATTCATATAGCTTCATCGTGCACCCGATACAGGTATAACCGGCCTCTTTTGTCAAAAGAGCGGCGACGCTGCTGTCAACGCCGCCGCTCATGGCGATCAATGCTTTCATAATGCTACCGTGCCGCCCTTCCGGCCTGTGCCGGCGGCGGCTCTCCTTCTCTCAGCAGACAGTTGAATTGGCGGCAAAATACCTATCAACTTAATATGTAATATATACCGCCTTTTGCCTGCTTTGTCAAGGAGAACAGGAATAGCTTCAATATCTGACCCGGCCCTCGGCCACGGCCTTCAGATGCTCCCCATACGGACTTTTTCCGTAGGCCTTTGCCGATTCCATCAGCTGATTTTTGTCAATGAACCCGTTGATATAGGCGATCTCCTCCGGTGCCGAGATCACGATCCCCTGCCGGGACTGTATCGTCTCTACAAAGTTGGCAGCCTGGAGCAGCGAGGCCATGGTTCCTGTGTCCAGCCAGGCATAGCCGCGGCCAAGCAGCTGGACATCGAGAAGAGCGTCGCTTAAGTACATCTCGTTGAGCGTGGTGATCTCCAGCTCGCCTCTGGCGCTCGGCTTCACCCGGTTGGCGCGTCCGGCCACACCGGCCGGATAGAAATACAGCCCCGTGACCGCGTAGCTGCTCTTCGGCAGCTTCGGCTTTTCCTCGATGCTCAGGGCCTTTCCGTTCTCATCGAATTCGACCACACCGAAGCGCTCGGGATCGGGGACGTAGTAGCCGAACACCGTCGCCCGGCCGTTCTCCTCGGCATCCCTGACGGCCGCCTTCAGCAGCGTCCGGAAGCCGTTCCCGTAGAAGATATTGTCGCCGAGTACCATGGCCCCGGCCTCTCCGCCCAGGAATTCCTCGCCCAGGATGAACGCCTGCGCGAGACCGTCCGGGCTCGGCTGCACCTTGTAGGACAGGCTGATCCCAAACTGACTCCCGTCCCCCAGCAGCGCCTCAAAGCGCGGCGTGTCATCCGGTGTGCTGATGATCAGGATATCCCTGATCCCGGCCAGCATCAGCGTGCTGAGCGGGTAGTAGATCATGGGCTTATCATAGATCGGAAGCAGCTGCTTCGAGGTCACCTTTGTCAGGGGGTAGAGACGCGTGCCGGAACCGCCGGCCAGAATGATACCTTTCATATGATTTCCTCAAAACCTGAATGTTTCTTTTATTCCTGGCCACTTCTGGTCCCTATCGCTTAAAATCAGCGGCGTTCCGTCTGAAAGCGTGTAGCCGCCGGCGTCCGCGCTCCCCGGATACACGCCGACGATCTCCGGCCATGCAATGCCGATCTCCGGGTCGTTCCACGCAAGACCGCCCTCGTCGTTGGGGTGATAGAAGTCGTCGCACTTGTAGCAGAACTCGGCCTCGTCTGAAAGCACCAGGAACCCGTGTGCAAACCCGCGGGGGATCAGATACTGTTTTTTATTGTCCGCCGTGAGGATCTCCCCGTGGTACTTTCCGAAGGTCGGGGATCCCATGCGCAGATCGACCGCCACATCGTAGACCGTGCCCTTGATGACCCTCACCAGCTTGGTCTGCGGAAAGCGCTTCTGGAAATGCAGACCGCGCAGCACGCCCTTGACCGACATGGACTGGTTGTCCTGAACAAAGCTGATATACAGTCCGGCCTCGTACATATCCCTCTGGCTGAAGGTCTCCATGAAATAGCCCCGGCTGTCGCCGTGTACGGTGGATTCGATCGTGCAAAGGCCCGCGATGCCATCCAAATCGTAGGTAACCTTGATCTGTCCCATACTTACACTTCTCCAATCTCCTTAAGGTATCTCGACAGCGCGTCCCTCCAGTCCGGGAGGGGCCGGAAGCCCTTTTCTGTCAGCTTGCTCTTGTCCAGTCGGGAATTAAACGGCCGCCTGGCCTTGCTCAGTCCGTACTCCGCTGACGATACCGGGATCACTTGCGTATGAATCCCCGCCTGCCGATAGATCTCCCTTGTGAAGTCGTACCAGGAAATATACCCGCCCTCGTTGGTCGCGTGATAGTACCCGTATTTGTCGGTCTCGATCATATCCACCAGCAGACGCGCGAGATCCGCGGTGTAGGTCGGCGTGCCGATCTGGTCGTTGACGACGCGCACGGTATCGTGTGTCCTGCCGACGTTCAGCATCGTTTTGATAAAGTTCTTTCCGTTTTTGCCGAACACCCAGGCAATGCGAACAACAAAAAACTCATCCAGTGTCCCCGCAACCGCCAGCTCTCCGTCGAGCTTGCTTTGGCCGTACACATTCAGCGGCGCGTAGTTCTGATCGTCCGGCTGCCAGGGGCGCTCGCCCTGCCCGTCAAACACATAGTCGGTCGAGAGATACAGCAGCTTTGCCCCCACGGTTTTGGCCGCCTCGGCCAGATACCGCGTCGCCAGGACGTTCGCGGCGTATACGGCGTCGCGGTTTTCCGCTTCCTCCGCCGCGTCCACCGCCGTCCAGGCCGCACAGTGGATGATGGCGTCAGGCCTGAGCGCCGCGATCTCGGCCTTCACGGCTTCCCCGTCGGTCAGCTCCAGCGCCCGGAAGGTGGGAATCGGCGCTTTGCCGTTGACTGCCGGAAGCTCCGCCGGCGCGCTGCGCGCTGTACCCCAGGCCGTGTGACCCCGGCGCACGAGCTCGAACATCACGTCATGGCCGAGCTGTCCGCTGACACCCGTGACGAATACCTTCATCTGTTTTTATACATCCTCTCGTAGTACTGCTGATACGCCCCGCTCGTGACGCGATCCAGCCACAGCTGGTTGTCCAGATACCAGTCGATGGTCCTGACGATACCGACCTCGAAGCTCGTCTCCGGGTACCAGCCGAGATCCGCCTTGATCTTGCTGGGATCGATGCCGTAGCGCCGGTCGTGGCCGAGGCGGTCCTCTACATGCCGGATCAGACCCTCGTTAATTTCGGGATCGTGGAGCCGCTCGGCAAGCTGGGCGATGATTGTCTTCACGATGAAGATATTCGGCCGCTCATTGTGCCCGCCGATATTATAGACCTCGCCGACCCTGCCGCCCTTCGCCACCATGTCGATCGCCTTGCAGTGATCCTCGACAAACAGCCAGTCGCGGATCTGCATCCCGTCGCCGTAAACCGGCAGCTGCCTGTGGTTCTTGGCGTTGTTGATCATCAAGGGGATCAGCTTCTCGGGGAACTGCCACATGCCGTAGTTGTTGCTGCAGCGGGTGATGTTGACCGGCATGCCGTAGGTATCGTAAAACGCCTTGACAAAATGGTCGGCCGAGGCCTTGGACGAGCTGTACGGGCTGTGCGGGTTGATCGGCGTGGTCTCGGTAAAATATCCCTCGGCCCCCAGCGCGCCGTAAACCTCGTCGGTGCTGACCTGAATGTACTTTTTCCCGGCCTTCCAGGTCTTCTGTCCGGCGTCGTACCAGGCCTCCTTTGCCCGCTGCAGCAGGTTCACCGTGCCCATGACGTTGGTGGTCACGAAGATCTCGGGGTTGGCAATGCTGCGATCCACGTGGGACTCAGCCGCGAAGTTGATGATACAGTCAGGGTCGTACTCCGCGATGAGCTTCGCCACCAGCTCCCTGTCACAGATATTCCCGTGAACAAAGATATGGCGCTCGTCGTCCTCAATGTCCTTCAGATTTTCCAGATTGCCGGCGTAGGTCAGCGCGTCCAGGTTGACGATCCGAATGTCGGTATACTTTTTCAGCATATAGTGGACAAAGGTCGTTCCGATAAAGCCCGCGCAGCCGGTGACCAGATAAACTGTCATAATGATTTCCTTCCCTTCTCTTTTCTCTATCTCTTCAAACAATAAAAATGTCTGTAAGCCAATATCTGAACCGCGGATAATACCGGAGCGACGGGATTAGGCTGATTGCTGACAGAACGCTTCGCTTTTGTAACGCATTCAAACGTTTTTGATACAGCTCCCGCTGCTTGCCGATCATAGCTACGGCTTCTTTGTTCTCGTATTTCTCAATATGATGAAAATGAAGTACGTGTTTCAAGCCCTGTTTTATTCTGCATCAGTGTACCACGTTCATCGGAAATAGTCAAATCCTGTCGGTCGATCTGATACCGCCTTGATCGCATCCAACTTCTGCCCACAGTTGCAAATCTGTCGAAAATGGTCTATACTGATCGTATTCCCATCCTGATTGAAGGAGCAACGCCAATGAATGTCAAAAAAATGCTGCTCGCTCTGATTCTGTGTCCGCTGATCCTGCTCTCACTGCCAATCCCGGCCAAGGCCGACGGCCCCCGGCCCTATCTTCTCACCGCCGAGCTGCCCAGCGGCAGCACGGCCTCGATCCGAGGCTATCAGGAGAGCTACGCTTCCAACCTCTATCTGTCCCTGGCAGATCTCAGCCGCGTCTTGAGCGGAACCGCCAAACAGTTCTCGATCCGGCGTGAAAACGACACCTACTATATCGAGAACGGTGAAAACCCGCGTCTGACGACCGACGCCGCCACCAACAACGGCCCCTTTATCGCCTATCTGAACACCTACCGCAACAAGCTGGTGGTTGACGACCGTGAAAAGCGCATCTACACCTACGACACCGGCAGCGACCTGTACATGAGCCTGACTGACATCATGCTGCTCTTTGATTTTACGGTCGAGCAGCAAAACAGCGAGCGTATCCGGCTGCTGCCAGACACGCCCTTCGCCCCGTCTCCCGAGGCGCTGGACGCCGCCGGCTACTTTGACACCTTCAGCGCCGTCCTGCTGGGCGACACCTACAACGGCAAGCTGATCTATGCCTCCAACGCCGACAGCCCCGTCGCCATTGCGAGCATCAGCAAGCTGATGACCTATGTTCTGATACGCGAGGCCATGGACGCTGGCACGCTGCACGCCGACGACGCGATCGTGATCTCGTCCGATGCTTCAGCCCTCTCGTACAGTGCCGACGGCACGATCGGAATGGCCACGGGCTACGTGGTGCCGCTGCAGGAGCTGATCGACGCCATGCTCGTGGCCTCGAGCAACGAGAGCTGTCTCGCCATCGCCGAGCACATAGCCGGCAGCGAGCAGGCCTTCGTCAACCGGATGAACGCCCGCGCCGCCGAGATGGGGCTCTACACCGCGAAGTTCTACACGCCCCACGGCCTGCCGAAGTACAGCCGCGAGCCCTTCCCCATTAAAAATCAGAACACCATGAGCGCGAAGGATCTCTTTGACCTCTCCGCGTATATCCTGCAAACCTACCCCGACATCACCGATGTCACGTCTCAACAGTACGAGCATCTGTCCACAATGAGCTTTACCACCGCGAACTCGAACCCCCTGCTGTTCAATATGGAGGGGATCACGGGGCTCAAAACGGGCTCGACCAACAAGGCCGGCTCCTGCGTGGCCGTGTCGATGCCCATGGACTGCGGCGGAATAACGCACAATATCGTCGCCATCGTCCTCGGGGCCGAGACCGCCGATGTCCGCGGCCAATGCGCCCAGCTTCTGCTGGAATACGCCCGCGCACACTATACCGGCAATTAAAGGGAGGTTTCCTATGCCATACGATGCCATACTGTTTGACATGGACGGCACCGTCCTCAACACACTCGACGATCTGCACGACGCCGTCAACACGGCCCTGCGGCAATTTGATCTGCCCGAGCGCAGCGCCGACCAGGTCCGCGCCGCGCTGGGCAACGGCTCGCGCTATCTGATCGAACACAGTGTCCCCGGCGGTACGCCGTCCGCGCTCACCGAGCAGGTTCTGGCCTTTTACGGCCCCTGGTACACCGCCCACAGCCGCATCAGGACCCACCCCTATCCCGGCATTACCGAGCTGATGCGCCGCCTGCGCTCCGCGGGGCTTCGTCTCGCGATCATCTCAAACAAGCCCGACTCCGCCGTGCCCGCCCTGGCCGAGGAGCACTTCCCCGGTCTTTTAGAGCTCGCTGTGGGCGAGCGCGAGGGTGTGCGCCGCAAGCCCGCGCCGGATATGATCTTCCAGGCCGTCAACGGCCTGGGCCTGCCGCTCAGGCGCTGCCTGTACGTCGGCGATTCCGAGGTCGATATCGCCACGGCCCGCGCGGCCGGCATCGACTGCGTCTCGGTCACCTGGGGCTTCCGCACAAGCGAGCAGCTGCGTGAGGCCGGCGCCGAGGTACTGATCAGCACCGCAGAAGAACTCGGCGACTGGATATTAAGACACTGAGGACACAGATATAGTAAACGCAAATAGAATTTGCGTTTACTATCCCGGATAAAAAGCCGTTTTTCTCGCCCCTGGCGGGGCAACCGAAAAGCATGGCAATAGAGTAAACTCATTTTTCAAATTCGTTTTCTATCATTACGCGCCTTAATAAGAGACTGCGAAATAGATCCCGACCGTAGGGGCGGCAACCTGCCGCCCGCGCTGCACAATGTATAACACACAAATAAGGTTAGGCAAGTTTCGTACAATAATACGGATTTGCCCAACTTTTCAAGTATTCTGTTCCATCTCTGTGCGCGGGCGGCTAATAGCCGCCCCTACGGCAGAAACCACAATTTCATTTTTTCACGCACTCTTACCCTTATAGTAAACGATGATTAAATGCGGCGAGAGCAGCTGACGAGGAAATCTTCGTCAGATCAAGGCACAAAAACGCAGGAATACTTTGTGTA
>CACXDT010000225.1 GCA_902766405.1 Oscillospiraceae bacterium | reverse complement strand
TCTGATGATGGCACTTTTTCGCAGAAATACTTTGTGTATTGCAAGAAAAAGTGACGAAATCAGGGCACAAATTTTCCAGGAGGCGCCGAAGGCGAATTGTGCGGTATTGCCTTAAACACTTTCTGCCTCGCAGAGACTCTCTGCGAGGCAGTTACGTCGAAAGGGGGCAACAGGAGTGAGACGGCTGGCGATCGCGTCCGGCGCGTTCAGCGCGGCAGTTTTCGTCTCCTGCTATCTGCTGCCCGCTGTATGGCTGCTGCCGCTGGCGGTCGTGGGGCTCCTCGGCGGCACGGCGCTGCTGTGGATGAAAGAAAAGTGGCTGCGCGGCGCTGTTATTGCTCTCTTTGGTCTCGCCGTTGGCTTTGTGCTGTGCTTTGTGCATACACAGCTGACGCTCCGCCCGGCCGAGGCGCTCTCCGGACAGGAGCGCGCGTTCTTCGGTACGGTCGAGAGCTATCCGGTGCCGAGCGGGGAGGGCTGCCGTGTAGAGATGAAGATCTCGATCGCCGGAAGTCCTGCGCTGCGAGCCATCGTCTATGACAGCAGCAATACCCTGGCCGCCGCGGTTCCGGGCGACAGATACGCCTGCAGCGGCCAGCTCACGCGCGCGGATCGCCGCTACGGCGAGCGCTATGACGCTTATAACGCCCGCGACATCTACCTGATCGCGGATCTGAACGGGACAGCCCGGATGATTTCCCACAGGGAAAGCCTGCGCACGCTCGCCCTCCGGTTAAACCGACGGCTTTCCGGGCAGGTCGACAGGGTCTTTCCGTCAGATACCGCCCATTTTTTCAAAGCGCTGATGCTGGGCGAGAAAAGCGAGTTCTATCAGGACGAGACGCTCTATTCTGCCATGAGCCGCGCGGGCTTTCTGCACATTGTGGCCGTGTCCGGCATGCATGTGGCCTTCCTCGTCAGTCTCTTACAGCTGCTGATGGGCGCAGGGCGCCGGAGCTCGCTGCTGTGTCTCGGCATCGTGTGGGGCTTTGTGCTGATGACCGGCGTTTCGCCCTCGGCTGTACGCGCGGCGTTCATGCAGAGCACGCTGCTGCTCGCGCCGCTGCTGCGCCGGGAAAACGATCCGCCCACCGCGCTGCTGGGCTCGTTGGGGCTCATTCTGCTCGTCAACCCCAACGCCTGTACCAGCGTCAGCTTGCAGCTTTCTTTTGGGGCGATGGCCGGGTTACTGCTCTTTGCCGCCCCGATCCGTTCGATCCTCTCGGACGCGCTCCCAGCCGGTCGTTGGGCACGGCTGCTGGACTATCCCATCGACACCATGGCGAGCTCCCTCGCGGTTCTCATATTCACGATGCCGCTCTCGGCCATCCACTTCGGCACGGTCAGCGTACTCTCGCCGCTGTCCAACCTGCTGGCGCTCTGGTGTGTGCCGCTCTGCTTCGGCGGCGGCTGCGCGGTCTGTTTACTGGCCGTTCTCGGAAAGGGGATCGGTGCGGCCGCGGCCTCGCTGCTCTCATGGCCGGCGCGCTATCTGTTCACCGTGGCGAAGTGGGTCTCTTCGATCGACTTTGCGGCGCTCTATCTGGATAACCCGCTGATTTCCGTGTGGCTGTGCGTCAGTCTGGCACTGATTATCGCCGCCGCCTTTTCCAGGCTGCGGCCGTGGCTGAAGCTGGTACTGCCGGGCGTCTCGGCTACTGTCCTGCTGGCACTGGCGATCATCGCGACGCACTGGTATTACAGCGCCGGTCCTGCCACGTTTACCGTGCTGGATGTGGGGCAGGGGCAGTGCATCACCGTCTTTGCCGGGGAAAAGACCGTCATGGTCGACTGCGGCTCGATCTACACGCTGGACAACGCCGGCGATGTGGCCGGAGCTTGGCTGCTCAGCTGCGGGCGGAAAAAGGTCAACCTTCTGATGCTGACGCACCTGCACACCGACCATGCTGACGGCGTGTGCCGGTTGATGAATTATGTGGATATCGACACAATTGTCCTCTCGAACGAGGCTGAGGCCGACACGGAGCTGCTCGGCGCGATTCTCGAGAAGGCGGCGCAGAAGGGAACCCGTATTCACTGGATGGACCGGGATACCGTGATGGAGGCCGGTGCGCTGCGCTTGCGGCTGTTTGCTCCGGTCGGCCGGGGCAGCGTCAACGAGCGCTGTATCTCCGCGGTCATCTCAAGCGGCGACTATGATATGCTCGTGACCGGCGACATGGACGCCACCTCGGAAAAGGCGCTGCTGTCCGAGCAGAAGCTCCGGGACATCGAGCTGCTGATCGTCGGCCACCACGGCTCGAAGTACTCCTCGTCCCTCGAGCTGCTGACAGCAATCGGCGCCGATACCGCGGTGATCAGCTCGGGCTACAATACCTTCGGCCATCCCACGCCGGAGACGCTGCAGCGCCTGCGCGACTGCGGTTATGCCGTCCACAGGACTGACGCTGAGGGAAATGTCAGTTTTCGTATCTCTTAGGAGCAGACTATGGCAAGTAAAAAAACGCAGAAAGCAGAAAAAATCAATGTCAATGCCGAGGTGCAGCGCTTGCGCGCCGAGGGGCCGCGGCGGCTCTATCTGCTGTACGGGCCTGAGACCTATCTGAGCGAGTACTATCTCAACAAGCTCAGGGCGGTTTGCCTCCCGGATGGGGAGGACGGCTTCAGCTACAAGCGCATGAACGGGCCGGAGCTCGATCTGCAGGAGTTTGGTGAGTCCATCGACGCCATGCCGTTTCTGACCGAGCGCACCTTCATAGAGCTGCGGGATATCGACCTCGGAAAGGTCAAGCAGCCGGATGAACTGCTGAAGCTGCTGAAGGACATCCCGGACTACTGCACGGTCGCCTTCTATACCCAGGAGGAAAAGTATACCCCGGACGGCCGCCTGAAGCTTGTCAAGGGCATCAAGAGCATCGGCACCGAGCTGGTTTTTACCGAGCAGTCCCAGGGTGAGCTGATCCGCTGGATCGCCCGGCGCTTCGAAGCGGTCGGCAAGCAGATCGAGATGGAGGCCGCACAGCAGATTTTCTTTTTCTCGGGCGGGCTTATGAACAACATGATCCCAGAGATCGAGAAAATCGCCGGATATGCAAGGGGAAACCGGGTCACGCTGGCCGATGTGAACGCTGTCGGCAGCCGTCTGCCGGCGGCAGAGGTCTTTGATCTGACCGACTATATCGGGCAAAAGCAGTACGACCGGGCTATGGAGGTTTTGCACGACCTGGTCGCCGCTGACGGCGACGGCAGCGACCCCATCGCGCTGCTGGCCCTGCTGGGCATACAGATGCGCCGACTGTACGTGGCCCGCTACGCCATCGACCGGCAGCTCGGCGCCAAATTCGTCATGGACACCTGCAATATCCGCTATGACTTTATCGCCCGCAAGCTGATCACAGCCGCGCACGGCTTCACACCGGAGCAGCTGCGGCGCGCTGTCGAGCTGTGCGCCGAGACCGATTATCAGATGAAAAGCAGCTCCATCGACGACATGGAGCTGCTGAAGGATATGATTTTACGTATGGCAGCGGGGGATCGACGTGCTTAAGGTAGAAGAAGTGATCGTGGTCGAGGGGCGTTACGACAAAAACGCGCTGAGCCAGGTCGTGGACGCCGTCATTTTAGAGACCGGGGGCTTCGGCATCTTCAACGACAGGCAAAAGCAGAAGCTTTTGCGAACGCTGGCCGAGAAGCGCGGCCTGATCGTCCTGACCGATTCGGACGGCGCGGGCTTCGTCATCCGCAATTTTATCAAGGGCTGCGTCGATCCTGCCTATGTCCGGCACGCCTATATTCCGGACATCCGCGGCAAGGAGAGACGCAAGTCCGCCCCGTCAAAGGAGGGCAAGCTCGGCGTCGAGGGGATGCGGCCCCAGGTGCTGCTGGAGGCGCTGCGCCGCGCCGGCGCGAGCGTGAACGAGGGGTCAGAGCAGACACCGGCCATCACCAAGGCTGACCTCTACGCCCGCGGTCTCAGTGGGGGAGAGGGCAGCGCGCAAAAGCGCAGGGCGCTGCAAAGCCGTCTCGATCTGCCGGAGCACCTCTCGGCGGACGCGCTGCTGGATGTGCTGAACGCCCTGATGAGCCGGGAAGAGTTTTATGATTTAGAACTCTGATCTTCAAGGATGGCCGAAGCCAGAAGGCCGATCAGCAAAATGCCCTGCGGCGCCTCGGCGAGTGCCTCGGCGGTCATGTACTGCGTGTAATGCGCAAGTGAGCAGGATATGTTCAGATGCAGCATAAACGAACAGAACAGCATGAAAGCGCTCAATTGAATGCTGCGGATGAAGATAAACCAGGCCGGATCGCTCATACGGAGCATCCGATTGACAATGGCGCGGAGTTTCATGGCATCACCTCGCGTCCATTGTACAGCAACAGACGAAGTTCGACAAGGAACAAGTTCTTCCAGCGATCCGCCTACAGCGCCAGCCGGTAGCGAATAAGTGTATACAATTCACCGTTTCTCTCGTCCAGGCGTGTTTCACGCTCAAACGGCTGGAAGCCGAGTGACGCAGCCAGTGCGCGGGAGGCCATGTTTTTCTCGCGGGCGGAATAGATAAAGGTTTTTGCACGGTAAACCGTTTTGGCACGGCGACACAGGGCCTGTACGATCTGTTTGCCGTAGCCCCTTCGCACGAAGGCTGGCCCCAGGGCAATGCTCGCCTCGCTGCAGGTGTCGGCATCAAGCTGCTCAAGCCCGGCAAAGCCGATCGGGCGCAGACTGTGCTTTTCGTAGACGAGGTAGGTATCGTGCTCGGACTGAAAGCGGATCGTCCGCTCCATGCGGGCGATCGCGTCTGGCTCACTCGTCGTGACGGACCAGAGCATATAGCGGGCCGTCTCCGCGTGGGACCAGACATTTTCATACATGCCGCGCCAATCCGAGAGCCGGCCCTTGGCCAGCAGCAGATCGGCGGTCTCGATCCAGTCGACAGGGCAGGGCTGCTCCAGCTTGGGCAGCACGGCAAGGGTCTCGACAGCGCGGCGGCGCGCATCGGGGCTGTCGAGCGTGAGCGTCTGCATGCCGAGCGACTCCGCCGCAAGGGTATTGTCACGACGGTCATCTAAAAACAGGCATTCCTCCGCGTTCAGCCGATAGCGCTCCAGCAGCCGCCGATAGAAGCGGAGATCGGGCTTGCCCAGATGCTCGGCGTAGGAAACGACCTCGCCGTCCACAAGCGCGTGGAAGGGCTGGGCGGCCACATGCAGCTGCCACAGGCGGTCCGGATAGTTCGAGAGCAGGAAGACGCCATAGCCCTTTTCCTTCAGCGGGGCAATCGCCTCGGCCAGATCGTGCATCACTGTGCACCAGCTTGCGGGGTCGTCGAAAAACCATGTGAGGACGGGAGCGTCGTCGGGAAAACGGCGGAGAATATCGGCGCGGACCTCCTCGTCCGTAACATTGCCGTTGTCGTAGCTCTGCCAGAGCGTCAGGGCCTCGCCCTGAACACCGCCGCCGAAGATCCCGGCGGCCAGCCGTTGGATCCCTTCGCCGTCATAGCCGAACTCACGGAATTTGTATTTCCAGGTATAGTCCACCAGGACATACCCGACATCAAAGATGATATGGCGGATCATAAATGCTTGACTCCTGTGCGCAATTGTGTGGCAGGCGATGTGTATCAGAAGAAAAAGCGACATCAATTGCCTGCGTGAGGATTATATCTTACTGAAGTCCCGCATACAAGCTTTTTGAGCAATTTTTGTTTGACATAGTCCCGGATATCCGGTATTCTATATACGGCATTACCAAATAAAGAACAAAGGGGGAAACGTCATGGACGGCGGAAGCAGTACCGGCACATCAGCGGGCCGAAGTAAACCGGCGGAGTGCCGTCTGGCGTGCCTCCGTGTAACTGAATACCGGATAACTTGATACCGGATCACGGCCTGCGTGTCGGCTTCCAAATCTTGACGCATTCTACGAAGAGGAGGAAACACCGATGGCAGTACATCAAGTGACAGTCGAGAAGACTATTCTCACACTTTTGGAGGGGAAAAAGTACCAGACGCTGAAGGACGTTCTGGCGACCATGAATCCCTCCGACCTGGCGGCTGTGTTTGAAGAGCTCGATGAAGATCGTATCCCGCTGCTCTTTCGCCTGCTGCCGAAGGAATTGGCGGCAGAGGCTTTTGCCGAGCTGGAGCCGGAGGCCCAGGAGCTGCTGATCCAGGGCTTTTCGGATACCGAGCTGAGCGAGCTTATTAACGAGCTCTATGTGGACGACGCGGCGGATCTCGTCGAGGAGATGCCCGCCAATGTTGTCAAGCGCATTCTGGCCCAGGCCGACCCGCAGATGCGCACCGAGATCAACCAGATTCTCCGCTTCCCGGAGAATTCGGCCGGGTCGATCATGACCACGGAATATGTCTCGCTGCGGCCTTCGATGACCGTGGCCGAGGCGATCACCCGCATCCGCCGCACCGGCGTGGACAAGGAGACGATCTATACCTGCTATGTCACCGAGAGCCGACGGCTGATGGGTACGGTCTCGGTGAAGGATCTGCTGCTGACAGAAAACGACGATACCCAGGTCTCGCAGATCATGGACAGCCATGTCATCTCCGTCAACACCCTGACTGACCAGGAGGAAGTGGCGAAGATGCTCTCCAAGTACAACTTCCTGGCCCTGCCCGTGGTCGACGCGGGCGGCCTGATGGTCGGTATCATCACCTTCGACGACGCCATGGATGTCATGGAAGAAGAGGTCACCGAGGATATCGAGAAGATGGCCGCTATTCTCCCTTCTGAGAAGCCCTATCTGCGCTCTACCGCCTGGGACCTGTTCCGGCACCGCATTCCGTGGCTGCTGTTGCTGATGGTCTCGGCCACGTTTACCGGCATGATCATCACCGGCTTCGAGAGTGCGCTGGCCGCGCAGGTGGTGCTGACGGCCTTTATCCCGATGCTGATGGACACCGGCGGCAACTCCGGCTCGCAGGCCTCGGTCACGATCATCCGTGCCATGAGCCTCGGCGAGCTTGAATTTGCGGATCTGCCCCGTGTTATCTGGAAGGAGATCCAGACGGCCTTTCTGTGCGGCGTGGCACTGTCGGCGCTCTGTTTTGTCAAGATCATGCTGGTCGATCGCCTGCTGCTCGGCAACACCGATATCACAGCGCTGACCGCGTTTGTTGTGTGCTTCACGATGGCTCTGACGGTGCTGCTTGCCAAGATGGTCGGCTGTACGCTGCCGATGGCAGCCAAACAGCTCGGCTTCGACCCGGCCGTGATGGCAAGTCCCTTTATCACGACGATCGTGGACGCGCTCTCCTTGCTGGTCTATTTCGGCATCGCCAGCGCGCTGCTGTTTTCGTAAATTTCTTTTTTGTGTTGTTCAGAATGATCTGATTATTCCGATTTCCTTAAGGTACAATTAAGCTTCGCATGTTACATTGGGCTCGCAGAAAAACTGCGAGCCCATTTTTTTGATTGAAGTATCACCGGAAAGAAGGTAACACTATGATGAAAACAGTTTCCGATCCGATCGTTGTTATGAAACGGTATGAAATAAAATATCTGCTCAGCGCCGAGAAAACCGCGTATCTGCAAGAACGGCTGAAGGGCCATATGCAGGTCGATTCCTTTGGCCTGACCTCCATCGCGTCTCTCTACTATGATACGCCGGATTACCGCCTGATCCGCAACAGCCTGGAGAAGCCAGCGTATAAGGAAAAGCTGCGGCTGCGCTCCTACGGCCTGGCCACGGATGAATCTCCGGTGTATCTCGAACTCAAGCGCAAGGCCTTTGGTGTGGTATACAAGCGGCGGGTGCAGAGCACGATCCCGCAGGTCGAGCGGTTTTTCGAGCACGACGTCGACATCTGCACCGGCGGCCAGATCAACCGCGAGATCAAAACCTTCAGGGATTACTACGGCGAGCTCATGCCGACCTGTCTCATCATTTACGACCGCACCGCCTATTTTGAGCCGGACGGAGATCTGCGTCTGACGATCGACAGCAACCCCCGCTACCGCATGGACGACCTGACGCTGGAGCATTCCATGGATGGGATCTCGCTGCTCCCCGAGGGCTGGACGATCCTCGAGGTCAAGGTGCAGGACGCCATCCCCCTGTGGCTGGCGGAGATCCTGTCGACGGGAAAGATCTATAAATCCAGCTTTTCCAAATACGGCGAAGCCTACCGGCAGCAGCTCTATAAGCTCGCGGTTTAAAGTGAGAAAGGAGATTACATGATGTTTGATTCTATCTATTCCGCAACAGTCACCCCCACCCAGTTTTTCCTGATGGCAGGCGTCACACTTCTGAGCGGTGTCGTCTACGCCTGGGTCATGAGCTTCTGTATCCGATCCACCAAGCGCTTTTTCCTTGTGACCTCGCTGATCCCGTTCATCGTTGCGGCGGTCATCACCTTTGTCAACGGCAACATCGGCGCGGGCGTGGCTGTGGGCGGCACCTTCGGCCTGATTCGCTTTCGAAGCGCACCGGGCAGCGCGGACGAGATCGCCGCGATTCTGGTCGCGATGGGCGCCGGCATCGCCTTCGGCATGGGCTATCTTACTTACGGCGTGATCCTGTTGATCTTCCTCGCCGCCTTTTATCTGCTGCTCGGCAAAACGTCGCTTTTCGAGCACAAGCATCTATCGGACGATCAGCTGCTGCGCATCACGATCCCCGAGTCGTTGGAGTACAACGGCACCTTTGAGGATATCTTCGCGCGCTACCTCAGCTCTGTGGAAAAGGTCGGCGCCAAGACCGCCGGCATGGGCAGCATGTTCCGCCTCTCCTATAAGATTAAGATGAGGAACCCGAACGAGGAGAAAGCCTTTATCGACGAGCTGCGCACCAAAAACGGGAATCTTGAAATTGCGATCCTGCCCTTTGCCGAACAGGCAAATCAACTGTAAAACGATTAAAAAGCCGCCGATGGCCTCGCGGGTCATCGGCAGTTTTTGTTATTTGTTATAACTAAATCCCCGCGCGCATGAAATGCGCGCATGCGAAACGCTGTTTCGCATGAAAAACACAGAATAATCTGTGTTTTTCGGGG
>CACXDT010000224.1 GCA_902766405.1 Oscillospiraceae bacterium | reverse complement strand
TGGGGCAGACAAGGCGGCGGCCGCAGAGCATCATGGACATATACGGTCAAGGCCGCCAACGCAGTATGGCACAAATCCAGCCGCAAAGATTGTCTGATTTCTATTAGATTTTAGATTATAGTATCACCTATGCTTCTTTTTCCTTCCCCTTATCTTTGCCCTTTTCCTTCGGTTCGGGTTCAGTCGGGGGATCTTTTTTTACCAGGACCCGCTCGACGCGGCGGCCGTCCATCGCTAAGACGGTGACCGTATAGTCCTCCAGACGGAAGCTGTCGCCGGCCTTGGGGAAGCTGCCGTAGGTCTCGACGCACCAGCCGCCGAGCGTGTCGCTCTCGGCGTCCAGCTGCTCGGCGTTCAGGCCCAGCAGCTCGCGGAAGTCGTCGATGGCCATGCCGCCGTCCAGCTCGTACTCACCGTCGGCGCGCTGCACGACCTTGGGCTCGACCTTGTCGGTCTCATCCCAGATGTCGCCCACGATCTCCTCGAGCACATCCTCCATCGTGATGACGCCAAGCGTTCCGCCGTACTCGTCGGTGACGATGGCCAGATGCTGCCGCGCCTTGCGCAGCGTGCTGAGCACCTGGGGCAGTCTGGTGGTCTTGTAGATATAGCAGGGCTGCATCAGCAGACCGCGGATGTCGGTATGACCGCCGTCGGTGACGGCCTTTAAAAAATGATTGAGGTAGAGCACACCGATGATGTTGTCGACACTGTCCTCGTACACCGGCAGGCGCGAAAACGGGGCCTCCTCGATCTCGGCGAGGATCGTGTCCCAGTCGTCGTCGATGTCGATGGCCTGCATGTCCACACGCGCCGTCATGACCTCGAAGGCCGAGACATCCTGGAATTCAATGGCTGCCTGGAGCAGCTCGGACCGATCCTCGTCGAGAACCTCCTCGTCCTCGGCGGTCTCGATGATGGACTGCAGTTCCTCCACAGCCTCATCGGCGTTCTCGCTCTCCTCGCCCTTCATGCCGAGTGTCAGCAGCCGGATCAGCCCCACCACCAGCCGGATCAGCGGGTAGAGCAGGAGCGTCAGGCCGCGCAGCACCGGCGCCTCACGCACGGCGAAGCTGTTGGCGTTCTTCTTGGCCGTGATCTTGGGGATCGTCTCGCCGAAGATGATGACAAGCAGTGTCATCACGGCCGTCGCGATCCAGGTCTTGTTGTCGCTGCCAAAAACCAGCACCATGAAAACCGACGAGAGCGATGAGGCCGCGATATTGACCAGATTGTTGCCGATCAGGATCGCGCTTAAGGTGTCGTCAAAGTGCTCGACGATCTTCAGCGCGGTACCGGCGCGTTTGTTCCCGCCGTCGCGCAGGTTCTCCAGCCGCACGGTATTGCAGGAGGAATAGGCCATCTCGCTGGCCGAGAAGAAGCCCGAGAGCAGCAGGCACAGCAGAATGCCAAGCCCTACAAAAACGCCTGTCATTCGCCGTCACCTCCCTCTGCCCTTTCCGTGCCTTCGGGGAGGCGCCAGACCTCCAGCTTTAATATGCGGTTGTGCTCCATCTCGCTGACCGAGACGCGCAGATCGTGGTAGTCAAAGCTGTCGCCCACCTTGGGGATGGCCGCGAACTGCTCGTAGGCCCACTCGCCCATCAACGTGTTGACAAGGGCCTCATTCTCCTCGGGATCCTCGAAGCCCAGGGTCTCGAACACGTCGGAAACCGACTCCTCGGCGTCGACCAGATAGCGTCCGCCGCCCAGGTCGACAACGGTCTCCTCAACCACGTCGTCCTCGTCCCAGATCTCGCCGACCAGCTCCTCTAAAATATCCTCGATGGTGACGATGCCGAGCGTTCCGCCGTAGTTATCGGTGATAACGGCAATGTTCATGCGCTCTTTGGTCATGATCGGCAGCACCTCGTCGATGTTGGTGCTCTGGTGAATGAACAGCGGCTCGTCAAGCAGTGCGCGCACATCGAGCGACTCTCGCTCATGCAGATAGGCCTTGATGAAGCGGCGGATCTGCAGGATACCGATGATGTTGTCGATGCTGCCCTCATAGACCGGCAGGCGGCTGTGGTTCTGAGCCTTGATCTGGTTAAGGATCTCGTCATGGCCGCGGTCGATGTCGATGGCCTCCAGATCCACGCGGGGCGTCAGAATGCTCTCGACGGTCACATCGCCGAACTGCAGCGCCGAGGATATCAGGTCGCCCTGTTCCTCGTCGAGTGTGCCCTCCTCGGTCATATCCTCGATGATATTGTAGAGCTCGTCCTCGGTGACCGAGAGCTCCGGCTCGCCGCGCGTCAGCGCGGAGGCAGCCTCGCCGATCCCGGTCAGCAGGGAGGACACCGGGGAAAAGAGCTTAATGAAAAACTGCAGCGAGCCGGCCGTGGCAAGGCTCAGCTTTTCGCTGTATTTCTTGGCGATGCTCTTGGGGAGCATCTCGCCGGCAAAGAACACCGCAAAGGTCGTGACCAGCGTGCTGACCGACACAGCTGAGAGACCCCAGCGGCGCGTGACGGCCACCGTGACGATTGCGGCGACGCTCAGGTGCGCGATGTTGGTGCCGATCAGGATCGTGGTTATGGCGCGGTCAAAATCATCCAGCACGGCCTGGGCGCGCTGTGCGCGCGCATCGCCGCGGTCGACCAGCGTACGAATGCGGCTGCGCGACACCGAGGCGAAGGCCGTCTCGGTCAGCGCGAAATAGGCCGCCGCAAACAGCAATGCGATGGCAAATATCCATGGCAATCGACTGCCATCATCCATACAGGATATACAACTCCTTTTTTGTGAGAAATGCAGGTAAAAAGGCCCACTTCCCCAAAATATGAATGCTAATATAGCATATTCTCCCCACGCCGTCAATATCTGTTCGCGCGATTTCATGCAATTGAATGGAAAAAACGATTTTCCCTGTGAGCCCCGCTATTTCCATACAGATCGCGTCCTGAGCGCAGGCCCGGATCCAGATCCGTTGTGGTTTCACGCGGTTTTTCCCTGCGGACAACGAATCCATGGGGAAATGATTCTTAGTTAGATTTATTTAACTTTCTTCTTGACAACCGAGCGTGTTCATGGTATAACAGCAGCAATTAGACATGTTTAACTTCAGAAACGCTAATGGAGGAATGAGCTTTGAGTACGTCGCGCTCTTTGGCTCTTACGGCTGGGGCGACGGCGAATGGATGCGCAGCTGGGAGGAGTCCTGTGCCGAGGCCGGCATCACCCTGGCCGCAGAGAGCGTCATTTGTAACGATGCCCCCGACGGTGAGGCGGTTGAGGCCTGCAAGGCGCTCGGTGCAGCACTGGCCTGATCATCACATGATGATATCTACCTCTTTTTTGCCGGAGGCGCCGGGCTCACGAAAGCCCGACGCCTCCCTTTTTTCAGCCTGATGCCTGATCATACTACTTACAAATAAGAAGCTTTAAAAAGGATTGCGAGGCTTCAATTGCGCCAGACGAGGCGAAGACCGCAGAGCATAATGGAGATATATGGTCAAGGGCTTCAACGAAGTATGGCACAATTCTGG
>CACXDT010000223.1 GCA_902766405.1 Oscillospiraceae bacterium | reverse complement strand
ACGACCTTTCTGCTGCTGCGCATATAAGGGCTTTCTCAGCATTCGATTCTGATTCTCTTAATCATGGTCTTGATAGCCGAGATAATCGCTGCATCCGTATGTCGCACCGTCAATAATGGCATCACCGATCTTGACGCGTTTGTTATCTGCCACGTTAGCAATTAACGTTCCGCCACAGTCCATAATACTCATATTCATGTCATGCCAAACTCTCCCTTGCGTTATGCTCAGGCAAGCCGGAGCGTTACCGCTGTCAATAAACTGCTGCCATGTAGTGCCGGGGGCAACAGTATAATTCCCATCAGCAAAATTAGGATAACTTCCTCCAACACGTTTAACAGTAAATGTGATGGCTTGATCCTCCACACTTGCCGTAAAGGTCACGGTGTCGGTGTAGGTGCCTGCGGGCTTGGCGCTGTAATCCTCCACGATGATGCCCATAGGCTGCGCCGTGCCGTTCAGCGTGGTGAACTCCCAGGAGGTGGTCTGGCTGCCGCTCTCCGCCGTGGTCAGGGTATAGCCAACGGTGTTGTCGCCGGATTTGAGCGTCCAGCTATTCGCGGAGCTTGCCGTCACGGTCAGCTTGCCGCCGCTTCCCAGCGTACCTGTGGCGCTGATGCCGTCGGTGCCGTTCCAGCCGCTATTGGCTACGCTCAGCGTGGACGGGATGGTGAGGGTGTAGGTGGCGCCGGTGCCGCCGCCCGTGCCGCCGCCCGTGCCGCCGCCCGTGCCAGGAGTAGCATACCCATATACCTCGATCTTTTTTATGCCTTTAGAAGTATATGCTAATATGGGTGTGCCATTTACTTGTGGCGTCTTATCCTCTTCCGTTGCTTCTACTACAAACGGGGCTTGACTGTCTGTAGCAGTACGCCCTGCATCGTCATAGAATACGCATTTGGTGACGGTATATCCGTCGGCAGCATTGACGGTTGCCGACCAACCGTAGCCCCACCATCCCCAGTTAGCGGTGTAAGCTGAGCTACCTCCTGATGAATAGCTGAACGAAACGGTTGCAACATTCTCTGGATTGTAGCTGGCCTGTTCTTTGCCAGTTGCCGTAATGGTTGTGATGAGTTCTTCCGTCTGTGTCTGTGCCGCGTTCACGGTCACGGCGCAGCTCGCGCTCTTGCTGCTGTCCGCGTTACTGGTGGCGGTGACGGCAGCCTCACCTGCCGAGAGGCCCTTGGCGTAGACGGTCAGCGTTTCGGTGGCGTCCGCGCCGACCTCGGTCGTGCAAGTCTCATCGGTATACAGCTTCACCGCGTCCGCGTTTGTTCCGCCGACGCTCCACTTCACGGTCTTGTCCGTGGCGTTGTCGGGAGCGACGGTAGCCGTAAAGGAGACCTTACCGTCCACGTCAATCGTCTGCTCGTCGGTCTTGTCAAGCGATACGCTGTTGACGGCGACGGTGGGCAGCTCAATGGTGAACACCATCGTAACACCCATGCCCATGCCCATAATGTCGCCGCTGAACGACACGCTGGTCGCGTTGCCTGTCCAGGTCGCTTTACGACGGCTCACTGACCAGCCTGTGCCTGAAAGACGATAAAAATCCCTGGCAGATACTTCAATCTTGGTGAAGTTTCCAAGGGTGGTGGTGAAGGTTCCGCCATCCATGAAATTCTTGTCCTCGAAGTCTATCATGCCGGCAGTTATAGTAACACCGTCCTTGGTGAAAGATCTTCCATATGTGCCGGTTATATCATTGTTGTTCCACGTTACGGTGGTTGACGCCGCACTCGCCGTCAGATTCACGGCCGGCGCGCGCATGAGCCGCAGGGGAGCCGATTCCTGCTCCACCGTGTCTTCGGCGCTCTGCTGGCCCTCGACGGTCGGCTGGCCCTCGGTGCTCTGCTGGCCCTCGGCGGTCTGCTGACCCTCGGTGCTCTGCTGACCCTCGGTGGTCTGCTGGCCCTCGGTGCTCTGCTGGCCCTCGGTGCTCGGCTGGCCCTCGGTGCTCTGCTGGCCCTCGGTGCTCTGCTGGCCGTCAGTGCTCTGCTGACCCTCGACGGTCTGCTGGCCCTCGACGGTCTGCTGGCCGTCAGTGCTCTGCTGGCCGTCAGCGCTCTGCTGACCCTCGACGGGCTGCTGCCCCTCGGTGCTCTGCTGGCCGTCAGTGCTCTGCTGGCCCTCGGTGGGCTGCTGGCCCTCGGTGGTCTGCTGCCCCTCGGTGCTCTGCTGACCCTCGGTGCTTTGCTGCCCCTCGGTGGTCTGCTGCCCCTCGGTGCTCTGCTGGCCCTCGGTGGTCTGCTGGCCCTCGGTGCTCGGCTGGCCCTCGGTGGGCTGCTGACCCTCGGTGCTCTGCTGGCCCTCGGTGGGCTGCTGACCCTCGGTGGGCTGCTGGCCCTCGACGGTCTGCTGACCCTCGACGGTCTGCTGCTCGTTCTGCTGCGCACGCAGCAGCGCGGGCTGCTGTTCATCCGGCTGTTCGTCCGGCTGTTCAAGCTCATCGTTGGAGAGCGGCTCGAGCGTGACATGGAGCTCCTTGCGCGCGTCGTCATCCTCGCTCACAGTGAAGCGCACGTCCGACAGCGCCTTGTAGCCCTCCGCCGCTGCCGAATAGCTGTACTCGCCATAGGGCAGGGCATAGCTCCCGTCCTCCCGCGCGTCGACCGTTTCCCCGTTTGCCTTGACGGAGACCGCAGTCTCGGCCGGGTCGCAGACGAAGACGACCGTCACCGGCGCGTTCTTCTCATCCTGATTCCCGCTATCCTCCGCAAACGCCGTCACGGCCGAGACCGGAGACAGCGACAGCAGCAGCACCAGCGCGAGCATCAAGCTTAACAGTTTCCTTGTTGTGAGTTTCATTCTTTTCCTCCGCTTCTTTTGTTCCGCCCGCTCAGCCGGGCGGCTGGATTGCGTTTACCACATACTGTGCATTATGTGGTAAATGTCGGTTGTCCCGTAGGGGCTGGCGTCCTCGACAGCCCGCCTCGCAGCGGGACGTCCGGAGGCCGTCCCCTACAAAACAGACGGAAATTGCCAGCACAAATAGCCGGAAACGCATTTTCTGCATGTCCGGCTGGATATGTATGCCCAAATGAGAGGAAAAACCGCGATATTAACGATTGACATTACCCGCAAAAGCGAGTAAATTACAATGTATGGAATTTCAATACCACATAATGCACAGTATGTGGTTTACAGGATGAGGCGGAGCTGTCCGAGCTGCCGCCTCTCTTCTTTTCCACTGCGCATCGTGTAAATGCGCGTGGTGTCGATGCTGCTGTGGCCGAGAATGTCCGCGAGACGCACGATATCCTTGAATTTCTTGTAATGCATCCGGGCGAACAGGTGCCGGAAATTGTGGGGAAAGACCTTCTTTTTCAGCACCCTCGCCGCCTCGGCCAGTCTTTTCAGCATCTTCCAGACGTTTGATCGGTCGAGCGGCTTTCCCGTCCGGGTAACGAACACACTGCCGCCGACGATGCCGCGTTCACCGCACCAGGCGCGGAGTTTTTTGCACAGCGCGTCGGGAATGAGGATCGTTCGCAGCTTGCCCTTATTGCGGATGCTCGCCTCCCCGGCGGCAAGGCTCTCCGCGGTAATGACCTTTAATTCGCTGATGCGCAGGCCGAGCGCGCACAGCGTCTGGACGATCAGCGCCAGGCGGCTGTCGCCCCGGTTTATGGCGGCTAGCACCAGCCGCTCATATTCCGGCTGTGAAAGCTCCTTGTCGGCGGACAGATAGACCCGCCGCTGCACCCGAACATAGCGGAGCCGCCAGTCCGAGCCACAAAAGGCGAGATAGCGATTGACCGCCCCCAGCATCGAATTGACGCTTGTCCCGGAATAGCCCTTTGCCTCCAGATAGGCGCGAAAGCCGTTTAAGTGCTCCTTGTCCCGAATCCCCTCCGGCGCGTATTGCAGCAGGGCGCGCACATCATGGGCGTATTTTGCCATCGTCGCACCGCTGTACTCCCGCTCCCTGAGGTACTTTAAAAAGGCTTCCAGCGACGTATTATTTACAGTGAGCATGATAAGACTCCTTTCCTGTTGTGCCGGAAATCTTACCATTCTCCGTCTGTGAAGGATTATGCAAGCAGAAGAAGGCGCGTCAATATGGCAAAACAAAATGGCCGAGAACATTCCCGGCCATTTTTTACAGTAAAGAGTTATAAACCGGCTATCACCCACAAATCTTGAATGAGCAGGTTACCCTTTGCGGTTTCAATCACCCACAGATTTTGTTTGAGCAGGTTTATATTTCAGCAGAATTTTTTCTTTCTATCACCCACAAATCTCTACAGCCCTCCGGCAGCTGCGTCTTGATTTGTTTCCTTCGATCTGTTATACTTTGCTCTCGAAGGGGGTGACCCTGTATGCCGGAGCAATCGGCGGAAAAGACAGAGAAAAAACGCAGGGACTATGGCCTGTACCGCGTCATTCGGTTCCTCGTGTGGCTGTTCTACCCCAAGCTGAAGCCCGAGAACACCGAAAACCTGCCCGACGAGCCTTGCGTGATCGTTGGCAACCACACACAGATGAACGGCCCCATTGTCGCCGAGCTCTACGGCCCGGGGAAGCACTACACCTGGTGCGCCGGCGAGATGATGCATGGGAACGAGGTGGCGGACTACGCCTTTCGGGATTTCTGGTCGCAGAAGAGCGCCTGGACCCACCCGTTTTACCGTTTGCTGGCAAAGCTCATCACGCCGCTCGCGGTCGTGCTCTTCAACAACGCGCACACGGTGCCGGTATACCACGACGTGCGGCTGCGCAGCACCTACCGCATCAGCATGGAGCTGCTCGAGCAGGGCGGCAGCCTGATCATCTTTCCCGAGCGCGACGAGCACTTCAACAACATCGTCTACGCCTTTCAGGACCGCTTCATCGACCTGGCCCGCTTCTATTATAAAAAGACCGGCAAGTCCCTGCCGTTCGTGCCGATGTACATCGCCCCGACGCTCAGACGCGTCCTGTACGGGAAGCCGATCCGCTTCGACCCCGCCGCGCCGATCGAGAGCGAGCGCGCTCGCATCTGCCGGTATCTCCAGGAGGAGATCACGGCCATCGCCCGCTCGCTGCCGCGGCACATCGTGGTTCCCTACCGCAACATCCCCAAAAAAGACTATCCTTACAATGACTGAGGTATGACCGTGAAAAAGCCCGCCGTCAACTACCGCGAATTCCGTTTTTCCCGCATCAACGAGCCGCAATACCGCCACATCTGGCTGCTGGGCGGCTGGATCGTGTATTTTACGCTGTACCTGCTGACCGAACACCTGATCTCCTATGACAACTGCCATGTGATCCACAGCGCGGTGGACGACATGATCCCGTTCTGCGAGTATTTCCTGGTGTTCTATGTCGGCTGGTTCTTCTTAGTGGCCGGATCGCTGCTCTTTTTCTTTCTGTACGACATCGACAGCTTTGTCTGTCTGCAGAAATTCCTGATCGTGACGCAGCTGGTCGCGATGGCCGTCTATATCGTCTACCCCAGCATCCAGCTCCTGCGGCCCGAGACCTTCCCCCGCCGCAACGTCTTCACCTGGATCATGGGTATGATCTACGCCTTCGACACCCCCACCGGCGTCTGCCCCTCGCTGCACGTGGCCTATTCGCTGGGCATCTGGTCGGTATTTATGAAGCGGCGCGAGAGTTCTGTCGGCTTCAAGGTTTTTCTGAGCGTGTTTGTCCTGGGCGTGTGCCTGTCGGTGATGTTCGTCAAGCAGCACTCCTTCGTCGACGTGATGTGGGCCCTGCCGCTGTGTCTGCTGGCCGAGCTGCTGGTATACGGCAAAAGCTACTGGCTGCCGCGCCTGAGGCACTGACCGCGCCGCGACGGTTCCCGTGTGGGCAGCACTCTGCCCTTGGCCGCTTGACGGAAAAAGAAAATGACGATAGAAATCTCCGGTGAAAACGGTATCCATGTACCGAATTCACCGGAGATCTGTTTTCACAGCCCGTGCCTCAATAATTAAATGTATGCGGTAAAAGCTCAGACAGCTTATAGCTGACATAGCGCTCGCCGGCCTTGGCGCAGAGGATCTCCATATCGTGATCCTTGCAGAACTCGGCGAGGAACTGGCGGCAGGCGCCGCAGGGCGTGCACCAGTTTTCGCTGTCGGCGTAGATCGCAATGCGCCGGAAGCTGCGGTGCCCCTCGCTGACGGCCTTGCAGCAGGCCGTGCGCTCGGCGCAGATCGTGCTGCCGAGGGCGGCATTTTCCACATTGCAGCCGGTAAATACCGTGCCGTCGTCGCACTCGAGCGCCGCGCCGACGGGAAAGCGGGAATAGGGCACATAGGCGTTCAGCGAGGCCCGTTTGGCCAGGGACATCAATTCACGGTCTGTCATAGTAGTTCCTCCTCCAAATAATAATCTGGTAAATGTTCTCTGGATAATTGTTCTGTCATCTCTCGATTAGGGGGAGTTCAGAGGGGGAACCCCGCCCCCCTTTTGTCTGCTACGCAGACATTTCCCCCGCCGGGGGAATCTTCCTCTGATT